>NZ_JBJHPC010000183.1:0-12070 GCF_045257485.1 Streptomyces sp. YS-3
CACTCTCACCCTCGCCCTCAACCTCACACTCACCCTCTGCCCGCCTCGCGCCCCCGCCGTACCACCGCGGCACAGGCGCACCCACCGAAAGACTCCCTCCGGTGTCCCAGTCCTCCTCGTCCTCGTCCTCGTCCTCGCACCCGTCTTCGTCCCCCTCTGCCGAGACCGCCCACACCTTCCAGGTCGACCTGCGCGGCCTCGTGGACCTGCTCTCCCACCACCTCTACTCCAGCCCCCGCGTCTACCTGCGCGAACTGCTGCAGAACGCCGTCGACGCCATCACCGCGCGCCAGGCCGCCGAGCCGGGCTGCGCCGCCGCCATCACCGTGCGCACCGGTGACACCCTCAGCGTCACGGACACCGGTATCGGTCTGTCCGAGGCGGATGTGCACCGCTTCCTCGCCACCATCGGCCGCAGCTCCAAGCGCACCGCCGACGGCCGCTTCGACGGGGCCGGGCTGGACGCGGCCCGGGGCGAGTTCATCGGCCAGTTCGGCATCGGGCTGCTCGCCTGCTTCGTCGTCGCCGACGAGATCACCGTGCTGAGCCGGCGCGCGGACGACCCGGCGGCGCCCGCCGTCGAGTGGCGCGGCCACAGCGACGGCCGCTACACCCTGCGCACCCTGCCCGCCTCCGCCGCTCCCGAGCCGGGCACCACGGTCACGCTGATCCCCCGCGCGGACAACGCCGAGTGGACCCGCCCGGACCAGGTCGTGGCGCTGGCCCGGCACTACGGGGCGCTGCTCAGGCACGACGTCACCGTCGTCGGGCCGCGCGGCGAGACCACCCGCGTCAACGACACACCCCCGTGGGAGCGGTCGCACGCCTCGCCGCTGGCCCGGCGCGAGGCGATGACCGCGTACTGCCGCGGCCTGTTCGACTTCACCCCGCTCGACACCATCGAGCTCGACCTGCCCGCCGCCGGCCTGCGCGGCGTCGCCTATGTGCTGCCAACCGCCGTCAGCCCCGCGCAGCGCGCCGGGCACCGGGTGCACCTCAAGGGCATGCTCCTCACCGACCAGGCCCCGGAGCTGCTGCCCGACTGGGCGTTCTTCGTGCGCTGCGTCGTCGACACCACCAGCCTGCGCCCGACCGCCTCCCGCGAGGCGCTGTACGAGGACGGCACCCTCGCCGCCGTACGGGACGCCCTGGCCACCCGTATCCGCGACTGGCTCACGGGCCTGGCCGCCAGCGATCCGGCGCTGCTGCACCGTTTCATCGACACCCACCACCTCGCGGTCAAGGCGCTCGCCCGCTATGACGACGAGCTGCTGCGGATCGTGCTGCCGTGGCTGCCGTTCGAGACGACGGACGGCAACGTCACGCTGGAGGAGTTCGCCCGGGGGCACGCCACCATCCTGGTCAGCCGCAGCGTCGAGGAGTTCCGCCAGGTCGCCCCGATCGCCGCCGCCGCGGGCCTGGGCGTGGTCAACGGCGGCTACACCTACGACCGCGACCTCGTGCACCGGCTGCCCGAGCTGCGGCCGGGCACCGCCGTCACCGATCTCGACCCGGCCACCGTCACCGCCCATCTCGACGCGGTGGAGCCCGCGGCCGAGCTGCGCGCGGCGGCGTTCCTCGCCATCGCCCGCGAGACGATCGGCGCGCACGACTGCGACGTGGTGCTGCGCGACTTCCAGCCCGTCACCGCCCCGGCGCTGCTCCTGGACAACCGCGAGGCCCGCCACGAGCGCACCCGCTCCACACTGAGCGCCGAGAGCGACGGGCTGTGGGCCGACATCCTGGGCTCCCTGCGCAGCGAGACCCCGCGCGCGCAGCTCGTCCTGAACCATCTCAACCCGCTGGTGCGCCAGGCCCTCACGGTCACCGAGCGGGGGCTCGCCGTCACCACCACCGAGGCGCTGTACGGGCAGGCCCTGCTGCTCAGCCGCCGTCCCCTCAAGGCCGGTGAGAGCGCCCTGCTGAACCGGGCCTTCATCGGTCTGCTCACCCACGCCATGCACCACAACGGCACCGCCGCGCCCGACGCCGCGACGGACTCCGCGCCCGGGAAGGAACTGTAGATGCTGGACACTCCGGAGGCCGTGTTCGAAGCGCTGCGGGACAACCACGACCGCCCGCACGGCCTGCACCGCACCGTCACCGCCGAGGAACTCGTCGACGCCGCCCAGGCGTTCGACAAGCCGGACGTCCTGGTGACGGCGCTGCACGAGCTGATGGCGGCGTACGAGTTCACCGGCGAGCACCGCAAGTCCCCCGTCGCCTTCGCCCGGCTGCTGAAGCTGTGGGAGAACTCCCCGGACGCGTTCAGCGACTGGGAGGCGCACCAGCTGTTCTGGCGCTTCAAGTGGGTGACGACGTCCCTGCTCCAGGTCCCCGAGGTGCCGCTGACCGCCGTCGAGGACTGGATCGCCCATATGCGGGCCCGTTACGAGAGCGCGGGCCACGGCATGCAGCCGGTGGCCGCGATGCGCTACCACCTGGCGGCCCACACGGGCGCCGGGGTGGCGGACGCGTACGACCTGTGGGCGACCCGGCCGCGTACGGACCTGAGCGACTGCGAGGCCTGCGAGACCCGCCACTTCGCCGCGCACCAGGTGGCGTCGGGCGACGACCGCGCGGCGCTGGACCTGTGGCGGCCCGTCCTGGACGGGGCCGCCGCGTGCAGCGAGGAGCCGCAGATGAGCCAGGCCAGGGCGCTGCTCCCGCTGCTGCGCCTGGGTGAGACGGACCGGGCCCGCTCGCACCACCTCGCCGGGTACCGGCGGGTGCGCGGCAAGGCCGGGATGCAGCACGAGGTGGGGCTGCACCTGGAGTTCTGCGCGCACTCGCGCAACGAGGGGCGCGGTCTGGAGATCCTCGCCGAGAACCGGCCGCTGTTCGAGGCGACCGGCGCGCCGCTGGACCACCTCGGTTTCCTCACCGGCGTCGAGGTCCTCCTCGCCCGTCTCGTCGAGGACGGGCACGCCGCCACCGCCGTCGCCGGGCCGCCCGGCCGCGGCTGGACGGCCGGTGAACTCCTGGCCACGGTACGGGCCGACGCGGACCGCCTGGCCGCGGCGTTCGACGCGCGCAACGCCACCGCGCACATCGGCGAGGCGCGCCGGGCCCGTCTGGAGCGGCGTCCGCTGCTGGCGGAGCCGCTGCCGCTGGGGCTGCGCACGGCGGTGGCGCGGCCGGCGGTGGCGAGCGCCCCGGCCGCCCCCGCCGCCGCACGCACGCTCCCCGAGGACTTCGTGTCCCTGGTGGAGGAGGCCCGCCGCATGGAGGCCGTGGGCCACCCCGGTGACACCGCGCTGTGGGCCGCGATAGCCGACCGGGCCGCGGACGGGGCGTACGTCCACGACGAGCGGCTCGGCCCCGAGGACCGGCTGCGCGCCGAGCTCGCCGAGCAGCGGGCGTACGCGCTGGCCGTGGACGAGGACCTGGCGGGCAGTCACGCCCTACTGGAGGAGGCCGCCGGGCTGTTCGAGCGGGCCGGGATGCCGTGGCAGGCGCTGGCGGCGCGGGCCCGGGGCCTGGCGTGGACCGCCGTGCCGGGCGACGACGAGGGCGCCGGGGCGGACGGGCTCGCCGACAGCGCGGCGCGGTGGGAGGGCCTGGACGCGGTGCTGCGCGAGGCGGAGCGCCTGCTGGCCGCCGAGGAGGAGCCCGCGCCGGGTACGGCGACGCCCGCCGCCCGCGAGTACCTCGGCATCCTGCACTCCCGTACCTTCGCCGCCTTCCACGAGGCGTCGGCCGCTCTCCCCGCCGTCGCGGCGTCCGCGCGGGAGCGGTTCGAGGCGGTCGACGCGGCGCTGCGCGCGGGGGCGGAGCGGTACGGGCTGCCCCATCAGCGGGCGCAGGCCCGGCTGCTCTGGGCCGACCTCGCCGCCCGCGGCGGGCGGGCCGCGGAGGCCGAGGCGGAGCTGCGGGACGCGCTCAAGGACGTCGAGGCCGCCGACCGCCCCTGGTACGCCCCGCGCGTCCGGGTCCGGCTCGCCCAACTGCTGCTGATCGGGGAGCGGTTCGAGGAGGCGGTCGAGCTGCTGCACCGGGCGGTCTCGGAGGCGGTCCGCTATGACGACGCCACCTTCCCGATGGCCCCCGCGTACGCGATGCTCGGCCATGCCGCCACGCACCTGGGCGACGAGGGCGGCGCCGTACGCCACCTCTCGGAGGCCGCCGCACGCCACGACCGCGACGGCAAGCACGACGAGGCGGCCGAGATACGGCTCCAGCTCGCGGACGTCCTGGCGGGCTCGGGGCAGCAGGCCGACGCGGTGGCCGTCCTGGAGTCCGTCCTCGCCGAGGACCCGGCGGGCTCGCGTGACGTACGCCTGCTGGCCCAGGCCCGGCTGACCCTGGCCCGGGGGCTGCGGGCGCTGGAGGAGTACCGGGAGGCCGCCGAGGAGTTCCTGCGGCTGGCGGACATCGTGGCCGAGTGGGAGGGCGAGGACCGGCCGCTGCACACCCTGGTGGCGGCCGAGGCGGCCACGACCCTGGCGCTGGCGGGGCTCTGGGACGCGGCGGGCACGGCGTACGAGCGCGCCACCGCCTCGCACGCCGAGGCGCCCAATCCCGGGCCGATGGTCACCATGATGTGCGAGTTCGCCCGCCTCACCATGGTGTCGGAGGGCGCGGAGGGCCTGGAGACGGCCCAGCTGTTCCTGACCGACGCCGATGAGGTGCGCGCCGCGGTGGCCCCGGACCGGGAGGACTTCGCGGCCTGGTACGCGGCGGGCTCCGTCCACTACCGCCGCGCCCGCGTCCTCGCGGAGGCGGAGCGGTTCACGCAGGCGCTGGCCGAGATGGAGCGGGCGGTCGCGGCCTACGAGCAGGGCGGCGAGCACGGCGAGGCCTCCCGGGCGGAGGCGGTCCGTATCGCGGCCCTGATCGAGGGCAACGGCCTGCACCGCCACGAGGCGGCGAGGACCCGCCTGACGGAGGCGGCGAGCCGCTGCGACCGAGCGGGCCTGCTGGAGGCGGCCCGCATCCTGCGAGACCTGCGGGGCGAGTTCGCGGCGGGGCCCGCGGACTGAGACGACACCCACGCCCGCGCCGAGAACACGCCGACCGGCGCGGGTCGTTCGTCCGGCGTCCCGAGGGGGTCACCCTGCTCGGGACGCCGGGGTGTGGCTACATGGCGTGGTGACGGCCGGGCCCCCGGCGCGAGCCCCGGGGCCGACGCCGCCGCCGCGACGCCGGTCGCCCTCCGCAGGCGGCCCCGGTCACCCCCGTACAGCCCCGACCAGCATCCCCACCGTCATCGCCGTCCCCAGGACCATGAACCACCACCCCACGATCTTCTGGATCGCCGCGGTGGCCCGGTCCCTCTTCTCCGGCCCGGTGGGGGTGGTGGGCCGGAGCGCTGTCGGTGCGTCCCGCTGGGACCGGTTTCGGTGCCAGGTCGCGAAACCGCGGTAGTCCGTGACGACCGCCGCGCCCAGGAGCGCCACCGCCAGCGGGAAGGCCACCGCCACGATCTTGCCGCCGATGCTCAGCTCTCCCACCGGCGTGCCCTCCATCGCGAGCACCGCTGCCAGCTCCCGCACCGCGCCTCCCCCGGTCACCCTGACGGATACGCGTGCATCGTAGGCCCGGTGGCGGCCCTCCGTTCCCCCTGCGGTCCCCCGGGAATCACGCGTTGGCGAGCGCCACCAGTTCGAAGGCCGTCCTGCCGTCCAGGGACTCCCGGATGATGTCCGCGTGGCCCGCGTGGCGGCCGAACTCCTCGATCAGGTGGAGCAGCAGCCAGCGCATCGAGACCCGGCCGTCCTTGGGGAACCACGGCGCCGGCGGGAGGGGGAAGGTGTCGTTCAGGGACGGTACGGCGTGGATGAACTCCTGTGTCTCCGCGGCGACCGCGTCCCAGAACGCCAGCGTCTGCGGCACCGTCTCCTCGCCGACCAGCACGAAGCTCTCCTGCCACGTCGACTGGTCGCGCTGCTTCTCGTTCGGGCGCTGCTGGGCCATGCGGAGCCAGTTGAGCTCGACCTCCGCCACGTGCTTGAGCAGGCCGGACAGGGACAGTCCGCTGGCGCTGGGGCGGCTCGCGGCCTGTTCCTCGGTCAGGCCCAGCAGGGTGCGGCGCAGGGCGCCGCGCTGGGCCTCGACGAAGGCCAGGAGCGCGCCGCGCTCGTCGCCAGGAGCCTCTGCCGGAACGTGAGTGACCATGATGTCCGCCCTCGGTATGCGCGAAGAGGCCCGCTGCCTCCCCGCCCTTGCGACATCCAAGTTACGGGCGAACTGGGCCAGTTCCTGTCCTAATCGGCTCCAGGAGCAGGCTAATTCTGTGCCGTGGGGCGTACGACGATGTCGCCCACGTCCACCCCCGCGGGCTGCTCCACCGCGAACGCGACCGCCCGCGCCACCGCCTCCGGCGCGAGCCCGATCTCCTCCATGCCGGGGGCGATCCTGGCCCTCATCTCCGGTGCCATCGGCTCCGCGAACTCCGTACGCGTCACCCCCGGCGAGACCATCGTCACCCGCAGGCCCGCGCCCGCCTCCTGGCGCAGGCCCTCGGAGAGAGTGCGTACGGCGTTCTTGGTGGCCGCGTACACCCCTTGCAGCGGCACCACGCGCAGCCCGGCCGTGGAGACGGTGTTCACGAAGTGGCCGCTGCCCTGGGCGCGGAAGACGGGCAGCGCCGCGGCGATCCCGTACAGGACGCCCTTGACGTTGACGTCGATCATCTCCTCCCAGTCCTCGACGCGCAGGTCGTCGAAGGGGGAGATCAGGCCGACCCCGGCGTTGCCCACGAGCACGTCGAGCCGTCCGTGGCGGGTGCGGGCCAGGTCGACCAGGGCGGCCAGGTCCGCGCGGCGCCGCACGTCCGTACGCACCCAGGCGGCCTCGCCGCCCGCCTCCCGTATCCGTCCGGCCAGCGCCTCCAGCCGCTCCGCGCGGCGCGCGCCGAGCACGACCTTCGCCCCGCGCCCGGCCAGCAGCAGCGCGGTGGCCTCGCCGATCCCGCTCCCGGCGCCGGTGATGGCCACGACCTTGCCCCGGATGCCGTCGTCGCTCTCGTAAGCGGGCATGGTGATCCTTCCGAAAGGGCGGGCTACCGTATAAGCGGAGGCGCCGCCGGTTAGAGCACCACCGTAAGTGGAGACGCCTCCACTTAGCAACGAGAAGATATCGGGAAGAAAAGGGAAGAAGGGTATGGACCGTCCCATGGACCGAGAGGGAGGGCAGGGCCCGCGTCCCCTGCGCGCCGACGCCCGGCGCAACCGGGACAAGATCCTCGCCGCCGCCGTGCGGGTGTTCAGCGAGGACGGGCTCGACGCCCACTTCGAGCGGGTCGCGAAGGAGGCGGGCGTGGGGACCGGCACCCTCTACCGCAACTTCCCCACCCGCGAAGCCCTCATCGAGGCGGCCTACCGCAACGAGGTGGCCCGGCTGTGCGACGCCGTCCCCGGGCTGCTCGCGGAGCTGCCCCCGCGTGAGGCCCTGCGCACCTGGACGGGCCGCTTCGTCGACTACGCCACCGCCAAGCTCGGCATGGCCGACGCCCTGCGCGCGGTCGTCGCCTCCGGCGGCGACCCCTACGGCCGCAGCCGCGACCTGATCCAGGAGGCCCTGACCACGCTCCTGGAGGCCGGCCGGGACGCCGGGGTCTTCCGCACCGACATCCGCCCCACCGACCTGTTCGCCGCGCTCGCCGGGATCGCCCTCACCTCGGCCGCCCCCGAGCAGCGCGACCAGGCCGAGCGCCTCCTCGACCTCGTCCTGGACGGCCTGACCCGGCTGCCGTCCGCCCCGCCCGCCGGACGGGACTGATCAGCGCAGCACTCCCTCGATGAAGTCGCTCCCCAGCCGGGCCACCACCGTCAGGTCCAGCTGGTGGTGGACGTACCGGCCGCGCCGGCGCGTGGTGATCAGGCCCGCCTTCCGCAGCGCCGCGATGTGCCGGGAGACCTCCGGCGCGCTGATGTCGTGCGCGGCGGCGAGTTCCGTCGTGGTGTACGCCGAGCGCGCCAGATAGCGGCACATCCGGATACGCATCGGGTGGGCCAGGGCCTCCATGCGCAGTTCGAGGAGGTCCAGCGAGCCCGGGCCCGGCAGGGACGGCGCCGCCGCCGGGTAGTGGATCACCGGCCGCCAGCCGGGCGCGTGCAGCACCCACAGATGGGGCCAGCCGAAGGACGACGGCACGAAGGTGACGCCCGCGCCGACGGCCGCGTCCAGCGCGCTCGTCCGGCCGCTGGTCAGCTTGTCCACGCTGATCCGCGTCCCGTCGCCCTCCAGCGTCAGCGCGGGCGACACCTCCGCCAGCGCCTGGGCCAGGCCCTTGTGGCGCAGCACCTGCGTCTTGTGCCGGGCGTCGGCGGCCAGCTCGCCCCGTACGCGCTGCCACACGTCGTCGAAGAACGCCTCCGCGCAGTCCTCGAACAGCCGCCGTATCCAGGCCCGTACGGCGGGCGGGTCCTCCAGGAGGCGGGTGGCGAACTCCACCTGGTGCGGGCCGCGCGCCGCGGCGCGTTCCAGCGCGTGGGTGCGGGCGCGGGCGTCGCTGAGCGGGGAGGGGCCGCCCCGGCCGTACTGGCTGGTGCACGAGATCTCCAGGGCCGCGTCGACGAACACGTCGTCGTCCAGGCGGTCGAGCTGGTCCAGGTCCTCGGCGAGGGTGGCGCCGGGGCGCCCCTGGGTGCCGGGCAGCGCGGCGAACGGCAGCGAGATGTCGGAGAAGGACGACGTCCACAGGAAGCCCGCCTCGCACAGCCGGTCCGCGAGGTCCGGCTTGAGGTCGGCGTTGGTCGCGGTCGTCCACCCGTGCAGCCCGGGGTGGTGCCCCGGCTCGGCCAGCGCGTGCAGCGCCGCGAACAGTTCGGCCAGCGGCGCGGGGCCGAAGACCAGGCGCTCGGGCGGCAGTCCGGCTATGTCGATGATCACGCTCATGAGGCCATCCTGCCGGACTTCACGCAGGTGGGAGCCGATATGTGACGCTCGCCGCCCCGGGCGGCGGCTGCGCGCGCGGACCCGGCCGGATACGTCAGGAACTCCCCGCGGGTCCGCCGCGACTACTGGGAACGGGCGGCGGAGGTCCGTCCGCGTACCGAGTGGATCTGGAGAGTTTCGATGCGTTCTCGCGTGTGGTGGCCTACGACGGCCGTGGTGCTCGGCCTCCTCGCGGCGGGCTGCGGCGACGGGGACGGCGAGGACACCGGCTCCGGCCGGGACGCCAGGGGCGGCGCCGCCGTCTCCGCCTCCGGCGGCTTCCCCGTCTCCGTCACCGACTGCGCGGGCGCCGGGACCACCTTCGCCGCCGCCCCGAAGAGAATCGTCACCGCCAACGCGGCCGGGCTCGAACTGCTGCTGCGCCTCGGCGCCGGCGACAAGGTGGCGGGCACCGGCTTCCCGCCCGGCAAGGGCACCCTGCCCGCCGGACTCGACGCGCGCGCCCAGCAGGTGAAGGTCCTCGGCCGGACGGTCATCGCCAAGGAGAAGCTGCTCGGCTCCGGCGCCGATCTCTACCTCGACACCTTCGCCTCGATGAGCGGCATGGGCGGCGGTGCGGGCGGTGGCATGGGGGACGCGCCGACCGAGGCCGAATTCAGGGCCGCCGGGATCAGACACGTGTTCCTGAAGTCCACCGCCTGCGCGGCCGACCGCAAGAGCCCCGTGACCGACCTGTCCGCCGTCGAGGACGACATCACCACCCTCGGCGCCGTCACCGGCACCTCCGCCAGGGCGAAGGAATTGGTCGCGGGCATGAGGAAGACCGTGGACGCCGTGCGGGGCGCGGTCGGCTCCACCGCCCCGGACGCCCGGCCCACGTACTTCTTCTTCGACTACGACGCCGGCACCAAGCAGCCCGTGGCCGTCTGCAACCGGCAGGTCGCCCACGCGGTGATCACCCTGGCGGGCGCCCGCAACGTCTTCGCCGGCTGCGACGGCGACTTCAAGCAGGTCGGCTGGGAGGACGTCATCGCCAAGGACCCCGACTGGATCCAGCTCGGCGTACGCGACCGGGGCGGCGAGGCCGCGAACAACGCGGCGTTCGACGAGGCGCGCAGGTGGCTCCGGGACAACCCGGCCACCAAGGGCCTCAAGGCCGTCAAGGAAGGCCACTTCGTCCGGATCGGCTCCGAGCGGACCACCATCGCCGGTGTCTCCAACGCCGACACCGTCCGGGACATCGCCAAGATCCTGTACCCCGGCAAGGTGGGCTGAGCCGCCGTGGTGTCCCTCGTCCCCGCGCGGAAGAACACCCGGGCCCCGGACCCGGGTGGCGGGGCGCGCGCCCGGTCCGCCCCCGCCCTCGCCGCCGTCCTCGCCGTCGCGCTCCTCGCCGCCCTCACCGCCGCCGTGTCCTTCGGCTCCACCTCCATCCCGCCCGGCGAGGTGTGGGGGGTGGTGGGGCGCCGGCTGTCCGGCGACGCGCCCCGGCCCGGAACGGACGACCTGATCGTGTGGCAGTTGCGGGTGCCGCGCGCCCTGCTCGCCGCGTTCGTCGGCGCCGGGCTCGGCGTCGTCGGCACGGCCGTGCAGGCGCTGGTACGCAACCCGCTCGCCGACCCGTATCTGCTGGGCATCTCCAACGGCGCCTCGCTGGGCGCCGTCGCCGCCCTCGTGCTCGGCGCCGGTGCGGGCGGCGCGCTCGGGCTCGGGCTGTCGGGCGCCGCGTTCGCGGGGGCGCTGGCCACCTTCGCGCTGGTGTGGGCGGTGGCCCGGCGCGGCGGCGGCTTCGCGCCGCTCAGGCTCGTCCTGGCGGGAGTGGCCATCGGCCAGTTCCTGTCCGGCTTCACCAGCTACCTCGTCCTGGGGGCCGGCGACGAACAGCAGACGCACAGCGTGCTGTTCTGGCTGATGGGCAGCCTCGGCGGCGCCACCTGGCCGCTGCTGGCCGTCCCCGCGCTCGCCGTCCCGCTCGCGCTGCTGGTCCTCCAGGCCCGCGCCCGGGGCCTGAACGCGCTGCTCATGGGCGACGAGACGGCGGCCGGGCTCGGCATCGACGTCGTACGGCTGCGGCGCGAGCTGTTCCTGGTCACCAGTCTGCTCACCGGGGTCCTGGTGGCCGTGTCGGGGGCCATCGCCTTCGTCGGACTGATGGTCCCGCACGTGTGCCGCCTCCTGGCCGGCGGCGACCACCGCAGGCTGCTGCCGCTGTCGGCGCTGCTTGGCGCGCTGCTGCTGGTGGTCGTGGACACGGTGTGCCGTACGGCCATGGCCGCGCAGGAGCTGCCGGTCGGGGTGGTCACCTCGCTGATCGGCGCCCCGGCGCTGCTGTATCTGCTGGACCGGCGGCTGGGGAGCGGCAGTTGAGGATCGACATCGAGGACCTGCACGTCGCCTACGGCGGCCGTACCGTCGTCGCCGGGGCGCGTCTGCTCGCCGCCGAGGGCGAGATCACCGGTCTGGTCGGGCCGAACGGGAGCGGCAAGTCGACGCTGCTGCGGACCGTCTACCGGCATCTGCGACCGGTGGCCGGGCGGGTGCTGCTGTCCGGCACCGACCTTCGCGAGCTCACCGCCGTGCGGGCGGCCCGGCATGTGGCCGCGCTGCCGCAGGAGCGCGGCGGCGACTTCGAGCTGAGCGTGCGCGAGGTCGTCGCCATGGGCCGCACCCCCTACAAGCGGGCCTTCGCCGCCGAGGACGCCACCGACGCCCGGATCGTGGCGCGCGCCCTCGCCGACACCGGTATGGCCGGGCACGCCCACCGCCGCTTCACCGAGCTGTCCGGCGGCGAACGCCAGCGGGTCCTGCTGGCGCGGGCCTTCGCCCAGCAGCCGGACGTCCTGGTCCTGGACGAGCCGACCAACCACCTCGACGTACGCCACCAGGTGGAACTGCTCGCGCTGCTGCGCGCCCAGGCCCGTACCACCCTGGTCTCGCTGCACGACCTCAACGCCGCCGCCTCCGTCTGCGACCGGCTGCACGTCCTGCACCGGGGCCGCGTCGTCGCCTCCGGCACACCCCGCGAGGTGCTCACCCCGGCGCTGATGGCGGAGGTGTTCGGGGTCCGGGCGGCGGTCGTGGACCACCCCCTGACCGGCGACCCCCTGATCGCCTTCGACCACCGGAGCCCGGCGGGCGCGGAGGCGGAGACGGACGGGGAGACCGGCACGGTTCCGGGCGCGGAGGTACGGACATGAGCCGCACCCCGGCTGCCGGACGGCCCCCGTGG
>NZ_JBJHPC010000184.1:0-12024 GCF_045257485.1 Streptomyces sp. YS-3
CCCAGGCGGCGGCGTGGGGAGTGACCTCGCGGGCGACGAAGTCCTCGGCTAGCCGCCGCACCGCGGCCTGCTCCTCGCTCAGCTCCAGGTTCATACCGCTCGCACCCCAGGTAGTCCGGGCGGCCGGGCAGGGCGTCGTACTGCGTCTGGAGGCCGTCCAGCAGGGCGCGCAGCCCGGTCCCGAAGGCGCCCTCGTCGATCTCCTCCTGGCGCTCGGCCAGCAGATGGGCCTGGCCCAGGTGGGGGTAGTCGGCCGGGTCGTACGCGCTCTCGTCGGCCACGAAACCGCGGGCGAAGGAGCCCAGGGCCGAGCCCATGACGAAGTAGCGCATCAGCGCGCCGATGCGGGTGGCCTGGGCGGGCGGCCAGCCCGCCGCGACCATCCCGCCGAAGACCGCGTCCGCGAGCCGCAGACCCGCCGGGCGGCGGCCGGGCCCCTGGGCGAGCACAGGGACGATATGGGGGTGGCGGGTGAGGACCGCGCGGTAGGAGACGGCCCAGTCGTGCAGCGCGGTGCGCCAGTCCCGGCCGTCGTCCGCCTCGAACATCGACAGGTCGACCTGGGCCGAGGTCGCGTCCGCCACCGCCTCCAGGATCTCGTCCTTGGTACGGAAGTGGTTGTAGAGGGAGGGGCCGCTCACCCCCAGCTCGGCGGCGAGGCGGCGGGTGGAGACGGCCGCGAGCCCTTCGGCGTCCACGAGCGCGCTCGCCGCCGCGACGATGCGGTCGTGGCTGAGGAGGGGCTTGCGCGGTCGGGCCATGCGGCACATAGTAGGCCTGCGCGCAGAAAACTAGCAGTGGTAATTAAATGGTGGCCGACCGGCCGCCCGGACTACCTGGGGTGCGAGCGGTATGAACCTGGAGCTGAGCGAGGAGCAGGCCGCGGTGCGGCGGCTAGCCGAGGACTTCGTCGCCCGCGAGGTCACTCCCCACGCCGCCGCCTGGGACCGCGCCGAGAACGTCGACCGGTCGATCGTGAAGAAGCTCGGCGCGCTGGGGTTCCTCGGGCTCACCCTCCCCGAGGAGTACGGCGGCTCGGGCGGAGACCACCTGGCGTACTGCCTGGTCACCGAGGAGCTCGGGCGCGGCGACTCCTCGGTGCGCGGCATCGTCTCCGTCTCGCTCGGCCTGGTCGCCAAGACCCTCGCCCACTGGGGCAGCGAGGAGCAGAAGCGCGCCTGGCTGCCCCGGCTGGCCTCCGGCGAGGCGCTGGGCTGCTTCGGGCTGACCGAGCCCGGGACCGGCTCGGACGCCGGGAACCTGGCGACCCGCGCGGTCCGCGACGGCGGCGACTACGTGATCAACGGCTCCAAGATGTTCATCACCAACGGCACCTGGGCCGATGTGGTGCTGCTCTTCGCCCGCACCAACGACACCCCCGGCCACCGCGGGGTCTCCGCCTTCCTGGTGCCGACCGACACCCCCGGCCTGAGCCGGCGCCCCATCCACGGCAAGCTCGGTCTGCGCGGCCAGGCGACCGCGGAGGTGGTCCTCCAGGACGTCCGGCTGCCCGCGGACGCGCTGCTCGGACCGGAGGGCAAGGGATTCTCGATCGCCATGTCCGCGCTGGCCAAGGGGCGGATGTCGGTGGCGGCGGGCTGTGTCGGCATCGCCCGCGCGGCGCTGGACGCGGCGGTCGCGTACGCGGGCCAGCGCGAGCAGTTCGGCCGGTCCATCGCCCACTACCAGCTGGTGCAGGAGCTGATCAGCGACATCTCGGTGGACGTGGACGCGGCCCGGCTGCTGACCTGGCGGGTCGCCGATCTCATCGACCGGGGCGAGGAGTTCGCCACCGCCGCCTCCAAGGCCAAGCTCTTCGCCTCCGAGGCCGCCGTGCGCGCGGCCAACAACGCCCTCCAGGTGTACGGCGGTTACGGCTACATCGACGAGTACCCCGTCGGCAAGCTGCTGCGCGACGCGCGCGTGATGACGCTGTACGAGGGCACCAGCCAGATCCAGAAGCTGATCATCGGCCGCGCGGAGACGGGCGTCTCGGCCTTCTGAGTACGTCCTGAGTACGGGAGCGGATGTGGCCCCGGACACATCCGCCGCATGCTGGGCCCATGAGTGAGACACCGGTCAAACAGCAGAACACGGCCGCGTACTACGGACAGGCCGTCGCGTCCTTCGCCCTCGCCCTCGGGGCCACGGCCATCGGCATCACCCGGCTCCACGCCGACGCCTGGGTGCGCGGTTTCCTGGGTATCGCCGTCCTCTACCTGGTCACCTCCGCCTTCACGCTCGCCAAGGTGGTCCGCGACCGCCAGGAGGCCGGGCAGATCGTCAGCCGGGTCGACCAGGCCCGCCTGGAGAAGCTGCTCGCCGAGCACGACCCGTTCCAGAAGCTGTAGCGCTCGCTCTAAGCGCTTGCTCACCTTCGGGGTATGGTGTTCGTCCGAAGGAAGGGGCAGGCGATGGGTGCGGCTGAGGAGATGGCGGTCGGCGAGGACAGGGCGTGGGGCGAGGTCACGCCCGAGGCCGCCCGGAGGCTGCTCGTCGCCGCCGTGGAGGCCTTCGCGGAGCGCGGCTACCACGCCACGACGACCCGGGACATCGCGGGCCGCGCCGGAATGAGCCCGGCGGCGCTCTACATCCACTACAAGACCAAGGAAGAGCTGCTCCACCGGATCAGCCGGATCGGCCACGACAAGGCCCTGGAGATCCTGGAGACGGCGGCGGACGCCGGGGGCACCGCCACCGAACGCCTCGCGGACGCCGTGCGCTCCTTCGTCCGGTGGCACGCCGGGCACCACATGACGGCCCGGGTGGTCCAGTACGAACTCGACGCGCTCGGCGATGAGCACCGCACCGAGATCGTGGGACTGCGCCGGCGCAGCGACGCGGCCGTGCGGCGCATCCTCAACGAGGGTGTGGCGACGGGCGAGTTCGACGTGCCGGACGTGCCCGGCACCACCCTCGCGGTCCTGTCGCTCTGCATCGACGTGGCCCGCTGGTTCAACGTGGACGGGCGCCGCACGCCCGACGAGGTCGGCGCGCTCTACGCCGGCCTCGTCCTGCGGATGGTCGGGGCGCGGGGCGCGTAGCGTCAGAAGAAGTACCGCGACACCGACTCCGCCACGCACACCGGCTTCTCGCCGCCCTCGCGCTCGACGGTGACCTTCGCGGTGACCTGCACCCCGCCGCCCGCCTCCACCACGTCGGTGAGCACCGCGGTGGCCCGCAGCCGTGAGCCGACCAGGACCGGGGCGGGGAAACGCACCTTCTCGGTGCCGTAGTTGATGCCCATCCGCATGCCCTCGACGCGCAGCACCTGCGGTACGAGCGCGGGCAGCAGCGAGAGCGTCAGATAGCCGTGGGCGATGGTCGTCCCGAACGGCCCGGCCGCCGCCCGCTCCGGGTCGACGTGGATCCACTGGTGGTCCCCGGTGGCGTCGGCGAACAGGTCGATGCGGCGCTGGTCGATCTCCAGCCAGTCGCTGTACCCGAGCGGCTCGCCCACTCCGGCCTTCAGCTCGTCGGCGGAGGTGAAGATCCTCGGCTCTGCCATGCCCGGTTCCTGCCTCTCTCGCATGATTCGGCTGCCTTTGCGCCTGAGCTGTCCAAGCGCTTGCTCAGCATGCTGGGGGCGGTGCCCGCTGTCAACGGTGATCCCACCCTCGCAGTAGGGTTCGAGGAGTGCCGCAGATTCCAGAGAAGGTCCATGAGCTCACGGTCGGTCAACTCTCCGCCCGTAGCGGGGCCGCCGTGTCCGCTCTGCACTTCTACGAGTCCAAGGGTCTGATCAGCAGCCGCCGCACCTCGGGCAACCAGCGCCGCTACAGCCGTGACGTGCTGCGCCGGGTCGCCTTCGTCCGGGCCGCCCAGCGCGTCGGCATCCCGCTCGCCACCATCCGGGACGCCCTCGCCGAACTCCCCGAGGAGCGCACCCCCACCCGCGAGGACTGGGCGCGGCTCTCCGAGACCTGGCGCTCCGAACTCGACGAGCGCATCACCCAGCTCAACCGGCTGCGCAACCACCTCACCGACTGCATCGGCTGCGGCTGCCTGTCGCTGGAGACCTGTGTCCTGTCCAACCCGGACGACATCTCCGGCGAGCGCCTCACCGGCTCGCGGCTGCTGCCCGAGCGCAGGAAGCAGCAGCGGACCGCGCCCGCGCCCGCGACCGGCACCGCTTCGTGCGAGACCTGTTAGCCGTACGGGACCGGTCGGCGGTGAGCGGCCGGAGGGCGGACCCGCCCGGACGACGCGGGGGCGGCACGGGGCGGCCCCCGGCCGCGCCCGCCCCCGCGTGTCTCAGGCCACCGACGCCAGTTCGCGGTGCCGGACCGCCTTGGCCCGCACCAGCGCCTCGGCGGTCAGCACCGGCTGGGGCACCAGGATGCCGCAGCCGGTGCAGACCGGCCCGCACCACGGGTCGTGGGCCAGATCGCGCTGCCACACCAGCCGCTGCCCGTCGCAGACCGGGCAGGCGGAGCCCGGCACCGCCCGCAGGGCCGCGATGATCCGGCGGAGCACCTCGGCCAGCGGCTGCGCCGGGTGCACCGACGGGTCCTCGCACCAGGCCACCCCGAAACCGCCCCAGGTGCGCCGGTGCCAGTCGTCGAAGGAGCCCGGGATCCGCAGACCGGCGTGCTTCTCGCGTTTCCTGCGGGCCGCGAACTCCGCCTCGTACCGGAGCCAGACGGCCCGCGCCGCCTCCAGCTCGTCGAGCGCGGCCACCAGCCGCGCCGGATCCGGGGCCCGGTCCTCGGGCCCGATGCGATGCCTGTCGCACAAGTGGTCCCAGGTCGCCCGGTGTCCATAGGGGGCGAACCGCTCAAGGCACTTGCGCAGCGAGTACCGGCGCAGTGCGAGATCGTTTCCTGGGTCGCGGACTTGTCTCGCAAGGCTGCGGAAACCGGCCATGGCCCTGCCACCTCCGTCGCTCGTGTATCGGCGAATGTTCGGCGTCGAGGAATGGACGTACGGCTACCCGATCCGGCTCCATCGAAAATCGGATGGGCCCCATCAGACGGTGCTGACCGGAATCCGTCGCACGCCCCCCGGAGTGCTCCGGGCGCCCCACCCCGTCGCGCTGTGCGGATTCCGGGGAGGTCACGCACGTTCGGGAAAGGTGACGTGTGTTCATCTTCCCTCCTGCGGTACCCCTCAGTAACCTCCGCCGCATCGGTCCTCCCAAGGAGCACGCATGCGACGACCCACCGCACGGCTCAGAACCGCCACCGCCGCCACCGTGATCGCCCTCTCGGCGGCTCTCCTCGCCCCCCTCGGCCAGGCCGGCGCCGCCGAACCCCCCAACGGCGACTACTGCCTCGGGCAGTGCGGCGACATCCTGCCGCCCGGCGAGAACGGCAACGCCACCCTCGTCGAGATCCTCGGCAACAAGGCCTTCGGCACCCATCCCGCGCACAGCGACGACCAGCTCGGCAAGTACGACGCGCTGGTGGCCGGCCAGTCCTCGCTCACCGACGACAAGCTCAACTCCTTCTTCAACGACGCCTCCTTCGGGGTGCCCGGCGCCCAGGTGGCCTCCACCAGCTCACCGCGCCCCGACGTCACCATCACCCGGGACAAGGCCACCGGCGTCCCGCACATCAAGGGCACCACCCGCTACGGAACCGAGTACGGCGCCGGGTACGCGGCCGGCCAGGACCGGCTCTGGCTGATGGACCTGTTCCGCCACATCGGGCGCGGCGAGCTCACCTCGTTCGCGGGCGGCGCGCTCGCCAACCAGGGCCTGGAGCAGGAGTTCTGGCCGCAGGCCCCGTACACCGAGGCCGACCTCCAGGCGCAGGTCGACCGGATCCGCACCACCAACGGCCCGCGCGGCGAACAGGCGATGGCCGACGCGCAGGCGTACGTGGACGGCATCAACGCCTACGCCAAGCAGTCCAAGGACGGCCGGTACTTCCCCGGCGAGTACGTCCTCACCGGCAAGATCGACGCCATCACCAACATCGGTGAGATCCAGCCGTTCAAGCTCACCGATCTGATCGCGCTGGCCTCCGTCGTCGGCGGGCTCTTCGGCGGCGGCGGTGGCGGCGAGGTGCAGGCCGCGCTCTCGCTCCAGGCCGCCCAGGCCAGGTACGGCGTCGTCGAGGGCACCAAGGTGTGGGAGTCCTTCCGCGAGCGCAACGACCCCGAGGCCGTCCTTACCGTCCACGACGGCACCAGCTTCCCGTACGCGACGAAGCCCGCGAACCCGCAGGGCACCGCCATGCCCGACCCCGGCACGGTCGTCCCCGAACAGCTCGTCTACGACCGCACCGGCTCGGCCGTCACCGGGGCCAGGGCCGATGTGCGCGTCCCCGAGCGGCTGAAGCCGCTCAAGGGGATCTTCAACAACGGCGCCGTGCCGGGCTTCGACATCGGCAAGCCGCGCGGGATGTCCAACGCGCTCCTCGTCTCCGGCAGCCGCACCGCGAGCGGCAACCCGGTCGCCGTCTTCGGCCCGCAGACCGGCTACTTCGCGCCCCAGCTGCTGATGCTCCAGGAGATCCAGGGACCCGGCATCAGCGCCCGGGGCGCCTCCTTCGCCGGCGTCGGCATGTACGTCCAGCTCGGCCGGGGCCAGGACTACGCCTGGTCGGCCACCTCCGCCGGACAGGACATCACCGACACCTACGCCGTCGAGCTCTGCCAGGACGACACCCACTACCTCTACCGGGGCGTGTGCACCCCGATGGAGAAGCTGGAGAAGGCCAACGCCTGGAAGCCGACCACCGCCGACAACACGGCCGCCGGGTCGTACCGGATGCAGGTGTGGCGCACCGACTACGGCATCGTCACCGCCCGCGCCAAGGTCGGCGGCAAGCAGGTCGCGTACACCTCGCTGCGCTCGACCTACCGTCACGACGCCGACTCGATCATCGGCTTCCAGATGTTCAACGACCCGGGCTTCGTCAAGGACGCGGCCACCTTCCAGCAGGCCGCCCAGCACGTCGACTACGCCTTCAACTGGTTCTACGCGGACTCCCGCACCGCCGCCTACTACAACAGCGGCAAGAACCCGGTGCGCAACCCCGCCGTCGACCCCTCGCTGCCGATAGCCGCCGACCGCGCCTACGAGTGGCAGGGCTACGACCCCACGTACAACACCGCCGACTACACCCCGCCCGCCCAGCACCCGCAGTCGGCCGGGCAGGACTACTACATCTCCTGGAACAACAAGCAGGCCAAGGAGTACACCTCCGCCGGGTTCGGCAACGGCTCGGTGCACCGGGGCAACCTCCTCGACGACCGCGTCAGGGCCCTGGTCGCCCAGGGCGGTGTCACCCGTTCCGCGCTCACCCGGGCCATGGCCCAGGCCGCCGTCACCGACCTCCGGGGCGAGGACGTGCTGCCCGAGCTGCTGAAGGTCATCCGCAGCGCCCCCGTCACCGATCCCCAACTGGCCACCGCCGTCCAGCAACTGGAGTCGTGGAAGGCGGACGGCTCCCAGCGCAGGGAGACCGCGCAGGGCTCACGCGTCTACACCCACCCCGACGCGGTGCGGCTGATGGACGCCTGGTGGCCGCTGATGATCGAGGCCGAGTTCCGGCCGGGGCTCGGGGACGGGCTGTACGCGGCGCTCACCTCGGTCCAGTCCGTCGACGAGGCCCCCTCGGCCGGACACGGCCCGACCGGGGCGCACGCCGGGTCCTCGTTCCAGAGCGGCTGGTGGAGCTACGCGGACAAGGATCTGCGGACGCTGCTGGGCGAGCCCGTGCAGGGGCCGCTGGCCCGTACGTACTGCGGCGACGGGAAGCTCTCCGCCTGCCGTGACGCCCTGCTCACCACGTTGAAGCAGGCCGCGGCGAAGACGCCGGCCCAGGTGTATCCCGGTGACGCGGGATGCGCGGCCGGGGACCAGTGGTGTGCCGATTCGATCGTCCAGCGCCCGCTGGGCGGGATCGGCCACACCGCGGTCAACTGGCAGAACCGGCCCACGTACCAGCAGGTGGTGGAGTTCGCCTCGCACCGCTGAGCGCCGACGCGCGGCGTGGTCCCGCCGGCCGCCGGGCCGGTGGGACCGGTCGCGCCCGCGCGGCGGCACGCTCTAGCGGGCGCGGCCGATCCGGCCCGCGGCCAGCACCACCCGGGCCAGCTCCGGGTGGCAGATGTCCGAGTGGGCGCCCGCCGGGGGGCCGCCCGCCCGGACCACCGACTCCGCGTTCACGCTCACGCAGCCCGAGTCGGGCACCCCGTGGCGCAGGACCTCCGCGAGGGTGAGTTCGGTGCAGGGGGCCACCGACTGGATGCCGTCGTGCCCGATCGCCCACCAGCGGCGGTCGAGCTCCAGCAGGCCCTGGTAGTCCCCGGCCAGCTTGGACGCCAGCGGGTAGATCACCCCGAGCGCGGTGTCGAAGCGCGAGTAGCAGGAGACCACCGGGCCGTCGACGCGCCGCTGGAGGGCCGCCAGCGCGCCCGACCCGTCGAGCCCGGACGGCAGCCGCTCCGCGAACGCGTAGTGCGAGAAGGCCCCTTCGAGCAGGGTCACCGACTTGACGTTGCGCACCCCCGGCGCCATCCCCTTGAGCGCGAAGGCGACCAGCCGCCCGCCCTGGCTGTGGCCGACCAGATGCACCCGCATCGCCGGTCTGGCCCGGGCCAGCTCCCCGAGCAGCGGTCCGAGACCGAGCTGTCCCACCTTCCCCGCGCGGCGCTTCATCTCGTAGTACGTGGTCTGGCGCAGCACCTCCTTGGCGCCGTCCCACAGGTGCTTGAGCGAGCGGCCCAGCGAGAACGGGGTGCCGGGCGGGTCCGGTTCGACGCGCATTCCGGTGTCGCGCAGGGCGAGCGCGAACCGCCCGAACAGCCCGAGCGGGTCGTCGGTGAGGAGCACCGCGCCGCCGCCCGCGTGGTCCACCGTGTCGGCCGCGAAGCCGGGCGGTTCTCCCTCGTCCGCCACCAGCCGGCGGGTCAGCAGGCCGAAGCGGCGCAGTGCCTCCTCGTCGTCCGGGCGCTCGTCGAGCAGCCCGGCCAGCTCCGCCACGGTCGTCTCGTGCCCGGGGAAGGCCCTTCTGAGGGCGTCCACGGTCGCCGGGTCCAGGCCCGCGCACGCCTCGGTGGCCAGGGCGGTGTGCGGGAAGTCGGGAATGTCCTCGTCGGCGAAGCGGATGGAGGGCCAGACGATGCCCGCGTATCCCAGCCGCACCCCGGCCGCGGCCGGGCCCGCCTCGGCCAGCAGGGCGGGGAAGGGGGCGAAGAAGCGGCGGTAGAGGTCGGTCGCGACCGACGGGGTGTTGTTCCAGCCGTGCGAGAACATCACCAGATCGGTGACGTCCAGCTCCGCGAGGGCCGTCCGGCCGGCCGGGGCGGCGTCGCCGTCCGCGTCGAAGGTGATCTCTCTGTACGGCTCGACTCCGATGTCCGCCATGGCGGGGCCCTCCGGTCCGTTCGCTGACGATGGGGCGTGGCTGGGGCCTCACATCGTCCCGCCGGAACCGGAGGGCGGGCCATACGCAGGACATCGCAGAACGGAAGCGAACGCGGGAGCGACCGGGAGGTCAGAGCCGGTGCGCCGCCGTCACCCGGTGCAGGTGCACCAGGACGTCGAAGGAGGGTCCGAGCCGGACCTGTTCCGGGTCCTGGGGCCAGGAGTTGCCGATGGACCGAGTCGGCCGGAAGGAGTTGAGCCACTCCTTCGCCGGGCCGGCGACCCGGCGCAGATCGAGGTAGTAGTCGCGCCGCGAGACCCGCTCCAGGACCTCCTCGTTGCTGCCCGGTCCGGGCGGTCCGACGGTGAACTCGCGGATCGGCTCGGCGGGGTCGTCCAGGTCGAGCGCGTTGAACGAGCCCTGACCGAAGGTGAACCCGATGTTCATGTACGCGGGGCCGACCAGCTCCCGGATGTAGGCGCCCTGGGCCTTCGGGTACTCATCGGTGAGCGTCGGGACGTACGCCACATGGCCGTTGTGCGCCGACAGCAGCATCCGGTGGCCGGTTTGGTGCTGCCACCACACCGTGTTCTCGGCCATCACCTGGTCGCGGTAGCGCCGGGACTCCTTGAGCTGGGCCGGGTCGAAGAAGTTGAAGGACCACAGGGTGCCGGTCTGGGCGATGGTGCGCGCGTACTGGAGGATCCAGGCGTGCTCGGCCCGGTCCGGGCCGGGGCTCCGGCCCCGCAGCAGGTCGTACGCCCGGCGCACGTCCCGCGCCTGCCGCGCGCGGTCGGCGAGCGGGCGCTTGATCATGGCGTCCATGGTGGCGCCGACGCCCGCGGTGGGCCGGGAGTCCTTGTAGAGGGCGGTGAGTTCGGGCAGCAGGTCGGGCCAGTACCGGGCGGTGTAGGCGCTCACCCGGTCGAAGAGCTCGGGGCCCGCGTACCCCATGTCGTCGCCCATGAACTGGACCTTGCGGGCGTGGTGCAGGTTGTAGCCGCGCATCCAGCGGATCAGGTCCAGGTACTCCCGGGTCTGCCACATCGCGTACGAGCCCTGGAACTCCTCGCGCGCGATCCGCTCGGGGTCGCCCTCGCCGCGCAGCACATAGGCGTTGATCCGCATCCCGGAGGACCAGGCCGTCTCCAGGGCGAAGGTGGTGAAGCCCTTCTCCTCGACGAGGTACTGGAACACGCGCCGCTTGGTCGCGAAGAACTCGTGCGAGTTGTGCGTCGCCTCGCCCAGGCCCACGATGTCCGCCCGGCCGACCATACGGCCGAGCGGCCGGAGGTCGTCGAGGGGCCGGGCCGAGCGCGCCAACTGCCGTTCGGGGGTGGCGGGTCCGGTGGCCCGTGCCGTCGGGACGGCCACGGTGAACAGGCCCAGGGTCAGGCCCAGCAGCAGGAGTAAGGCATGGCGGGACCGGTGGTGGGTGTCGTGGAACAGATGCATGGCCCCAGCCTGTCGGCGGGGCGGGGGCGGGCCCATCCCGCCAGCCACCGTCCCCGCCGGGGGTTTTCCCCCGGGCCGCTCACCGGTAGAGCAGATACTCCGCGCGCGTCGCCTTGAAGGCCGTGAGCCCGTCCTGCCAGGCGCCCACCACCTCGTCGGTGTCCGCGCCCGCGTCGATCAGGGTGCGCACGACCGCCGACCCGGTGAGCTTGTCGATCCAGTGGTCGGCCCGCCAGGCGAAATCGCTCCACACCTTCTTCGCCGTCACCAGGAGCGCCACCCCGGTGCGCACCGCGTCGTACGACAGCCGGTCGTGGACGTGGAGTTGCAGGCCGCCGACCGTCTTCCCCTGGAACTTGGAGAAGGCGGGCGTGAAGTACGCCTCCCGGAAGCGGACCCCGGGCAGGTCCAGGGCGTTGGCGGCGGCGGCCCAGCGCGCGTCGATCCCCTCGGCGCCGAGCAGTTCGAACGGCCGGGTGGTGCCGCGCCCCTCGGAGAGGTTGGTGCCCTCGAACACGCAGGTGCCCGCGTAGACGAGGGCCGTGTCGGGGGTGGGCATGTTGGGGCTCGGCGGCACCCACGGCAGCCCCGTGGAGTCGTAGAACTCCTCCCGCCGCCAGCCCGTCATCCCCACGGTCCGCACCCCCACGCGCCCGCCCAGGAACTCGGCGTCGAAGAGCCGGGCCAGTTCACCCACCGTCATCCCGTGCGCCTGCGCGATCGGCTCCCGCCCGACGAAGGTCGCGAACGCCCTGTCGAGCACGGGTCCGCTGGCCGCCCGGCCGGTCACCGGGTTCGGCCGGTCCAGGACCACGAACCGCTTCCCGGCGAGGGCGGCGGCCTCCATGCAGTCGTAGAGGGTCCAGATGTACGTGTAGAAGCGCGCCCCCACGTCCTGGATGTCGAAGACGACCGTGTCCACGCCCGAGGCGGTGAAGACGGCTGCGAGTGCCTGCCCGCTGACGCCGTACGTGTCGTACACCGGCAGTCCGGTGGCCGGGTCGTCGTGGCGCGCCTCGGAGCCGCCCGCCTGGGCCGTGCCCCGGAACCCGTGCTCGGGGCCGAACACCGCGACCAGGCCGGCGCGCGGGTCGGCGTGCATCACGTCCACGATGTGCCGGACGTCGGCCGTCACGCCGGTCGGGTTGGTGACCACGCCGACCCGGCGGCCCTCCAGCGCCCGGTACCCGTCGGCGGCCAGCCGGTCGAAGCCGGTCCGCACCGGGTGGGGGCGGTGGGCGGCCACGGC
>NZ_JBJHPC010000185.1:0-11960 GCF_045257485.1 Streptomyces sp. YS-3
CTCCTTGAGGGGGGAGGGGAGGGGGTGCCCCTCCACTGTCGCATGACAGCTGACAGATTTCAATATCTGATACCTGATACCTGTCAGTCCTCGTGCGGGACCCCCTCGTGCTGGACCCGTCCCTCACCCCACGTTCCTGGGCAGCCGCAGACTCAGCAGCACCGTCAGGACCACCGCCGCGAGCTGCACCAGCAGGGTCACCACCAGCGCGTCCCGGGTGCCCGTCGACGGCGCCAGCGAGAGGAAGAGGCTGCCGAGGGTGGCGACCCCGAGCGCGAGGGCGGACTGCTGGGTGGTGACCATGACGCCGCTGCCCACGCCGGCGCGGTCGGTCGGCACGTCGGAGAGCACGATCCGGAACAGCACCGGCAGCTGGAGACCCTGGCCGAGCCCGGCGAGCGCGACCCCGGGCGCCAGCTCCGCTATGCCGAGGCCGGACCAGCCGCGCCAGACGGTGAGCACCAGGACCGTGATGCCGAGGCCCTGGAGGATGCCGCCGGTGGTGACGATCCGGCTGCCGTACCGGCCGATCAGGCGCGGCCCGGCGAGCGAGGCGGCGAAGAACGCCACCGCCATCGGCACCAGCGCGAGCCCGGCCGAGACCGGTCCCATTCGCAGGCCCTGCTGGAGGACGACCGCGATGACGAACATGAAGCCGCTGAAGCCGACCGAGAACGGCACGATCATCACCAGGCCCCGGCGGAGCGAGGGCAGCCGCAGCAGGCTCGGCGGGACCAGCGGCGTACCGCCGAGGCGGTCGGCGCGCCGCTCGGTGCGGTAGAACGCGAGGGCGGCGAAGGGGAAGACGGCGAGCGAGACCCAGGTCCACAGCGGCCACCCGGCCGCCCGTCCCTCGGTCAGCGGCAGCAGCAGGCTGATCAGCGAGAGCGCCAGCAGCAGCGTGCCGGGCACGTCCACCGAGGCGGGCCGGTCCGAGCGGGTCTCGGGCACGCTGCGGACCGCGAGCACCAGCCCGACGACCACCACGGGGACGTTCACCAGGAAGACCGCGCGCCAGCCGCTGCCCGCGATGTCGGCGGCCACCAGCACACCGCCGAGGATCTGCCCGGCGACCATGGAGAGCCCGGCGGTCGCGCCGTACAGGCTCATCGCGCGCGCCCGGCGCGGTCCGGCCGTGGTGGCCTGGATGGTGGCGAGTACCTGCGGCAGCATCAGCGCGGAGGCCGCGCCCTGGGCGACCCGGGCCGCCACCAGCGTCCAGGCGCTCGGCGCGAGGCCGCAGGCCAGCGAGGTCACTCCGAAGGCCGCCATGCCGATGAGGAAGAGCCGGCGCCGCCCGGCCATGTCGCCGAGCCGGCCGCCGAGGACGAGCAGGACGGCGTACGCGACGCCGTAGCCCGCGACCACCAGTTCCAGCGTGGCCGCGCCCGCCGCCAGGTCCTTCTCCATGGCGGGCAGGGCGACGTTGACGATGAAGAAGTCGATCAGGGGAAGGGCCGCGCCGAGCAGTACGGTGAACAGCCCGAGCGGGCCGATCGCCGCGCCGCCGTGGCGGATCACCGGGACGGCCGGGGCACCGGCCGGGGCGGTGGATGCGGAAGTAATCACGTCGTTGCTCACGCAGAAGACGATCGCCGTTCTCCCAGCCTGGTACCAGAGTCTCTTTATCCTGGTACACGCACTACCTGGCAATGGGGTGAGCGGTACGGCACCCTGGTGCCATGACCACAGTGGCCCCGGAGTCCGACGTCCGCCGGCATGAGCTGGCGGAGTTCCTGCGCAGCCGCCGCGAGCGCATCACGCCCGAGCAGGTCGGCCTGCCGCACGGCCGCCGCAGGCGCACCCCCGGGCTGCGCCGCGAGGAGGTCGCCCACCTCTCCGCCGTCGGCGTCACCTGGTACACCTGGCTGGAGCAGGCCCGCGAGATCCAGGTCTCCGCCCAGGTGCTCGACGCGCTGGCGCGGGCCCTGCTGATGGACGCCAGCGAGCGTACGCACCTGTTCGCCCTCGCGGGCGCCAGCGACCCCAATCCCAACGCGCCCTGCCCGACGGTGACTCCGGCCCTGCGGGCGATGCTGGACCAGCTGGAGCCGGTGCCGGCCTGCATCCAGAACAGCCGGTACGACATCCTCGCCTACAACCGCACCTACGCCCGGCTGCTTTGCGACCTCGACGCGCTGGCCCCCGAGGACCGCAACTGCATGTGGCTGGCCTTCACCAACGACGACTGGCGCGCGGCCGTCGCGGATCTGCCGGACGTCAACCGGATCATGGCGGCCAAGTTCCGCGCGGCGATGGCCGAGCACCTGGCCGAGCCCGCCTGGAAGACGCTGCTGAACCGGCTGGAGAACGGCTCGCCCGAGTTCCGCGAGATCTGGGCCCGGCACGAGGTGGTCGACCAGAGCGGCCGGGAGAAGTACATCCGCAACGCCCATGTGGGCCTGCTGCACCTGGAGCACACCAACCTGTGGCTGGGCCCGTCCTCGGGCCCGCGCCTGGTGACGTACGTCCCGGTGGACGACGCCTCCCGCGCGGGCCTTGAGCGGCTGCTGGAGTTGTCGGTACGGGAGGGCGTGCCGGCGTAAGGCCCGGCGGCCGGCCGCACGTTCAGGCGGAGCCGAGCTCTCCAGTCTTGAGAGCTGCCACGAAGGAAGAGAAGGCGCCGACGGGGAGGTTCAGGGCCGGGCCGTTCGGGTTCTTGGAGTCACGGACGGGGACGGTGCCGCGTGTGGCGGCAAGGTTCGTGGCGACCTGTACGCACTGGCCGCCGTTACCGCTGTACGAACTCGTGAACCAGCGGGGGGATTCGGTCGTCACTGGGAACCCTTTCGAAACTGGTCGATCAGAGCAACGGACGCCGCCTGCGGCAACGCCTCGGCCTGTAGCTGATGGTATGCCTTAAGCACGGCCACGACAGCGGCCCCGTCCCGTTCCAGATGTCCCCGCTGCGCCGACTCGGCATAGGACATGATCGAGCGGTCCGGCATCGTCAACACGGTTACCGGCAGGCTGAATGGCCTCCTCGCGCCCATGCTGAACGGGGCGACCTGGAGCAGGGTGTTCGGCATCGCGGCGAACTCCAGCAGACGGTCGAACTGGGCCGCCATGACTGAAGAGTCGCCCATCGGCCGCCGGATGCAGCTCTCGTCAAGCACGGCGTGGATCAACGGGGACGGGGTGCGGGCGAGC
This sequence comes from Streptomyces sp. YS-3, assembly GCF_045257485.1. Taxonomy (NCBI): domain Bacteria; kingdom Bacillati; phylum Actinomycetota; class Actinomycetes; order Kitasatosporales; family Streptomycetaceae; genus Streptomyces; species Streptomyces sp. YS-3. The sequence continues at coordinate 3,151 of NZ_JBJHPC010000185.1, forward strand.
GTGGCCTGCCTGTGGGCCACCAACCGCACGCGTTCTTCGGCCTGTTCGGGCGTACTGGCCTCCCGCCGGACCGCGTCGGCTTCCAGCGTGGCCGCGTACTCCCTGGTCTGCAGCAGACCTGGGATGACGCCGACCTCGTACAGCCGCAACTCCACCGCCCTCCCCTCGTACTTCACGTACTCCGGGAACCCCTCCAGCAGGCTGCCTTGCCGCATCTGCCGGTACTCGCGCTCGAACGTGTCCGCGGTGCCCTCCAGGCCCAACGCCCGGTCCGCACTACGCGCGAAGCGGAGAGTCGGAGGCTTCCGGCCGGTTTCCACCGCCGAGATGTGCACACTGGAATACTCCATCCGGTCGGCGAGCTCGTCCTGGGTCCAGCCCCGCGCCTCCCGCAGGCTGCGCAGACGCGCCCCGTAGGCCGCCTGCGGGGAGGCGTCCGGCCTCAACTCCTTGCGGTTCAAAGGATGTTCACCAACCTTCCGTTCGCTTCCAGCAAGTTGAATGGTTCCCAGGTGTGGGCCACTCTGAACCCGCCCGGTAGCGAAAGAACTACGGAGAGGAGCGGTCGTGTCCGGCGAGAACAGGACCGCCGAGAGGGCGGGATCATGACCGGCCCGGAATACGTGGCGGACACCGCGAACGACAACAGGATCGGCGTGGTGCAGCAGCGCTACGAAGGGAGCGTCTATCTGCGTCCCCCCGGTGGCGGAACCGAGTGGGCCACCGCCCCGGAAGCTCTGCGGAGCCTTTCGCCCGAGGAACTTGCGCGGGTCCGCGTGTTCGAGACCCCCGGTGGGCCGGTGGCGCTGATGTGGGCGTTTCCGGTGGGACTGCCGACAGGGCCGGAGCGCGACTCGGCACCTGTTCCCGTGAGTGCCGCGAGCACGCCGTGCGGCGTCGTCCACAGGTTGCTGCGGCACCCGTCCAGCGAAGTGACCATGACGGCCCAGTGCCTCCACGGCAGCGGATGCACCTGGATGCTGGCCGCGACGGACGACCTTGAGGCGGGAAGCGTCGCGATCATGTCGCACACCGCCGAGACGGGGCACGGGATCTTCGCGCGCCGCCTGGAAGACGTGGCGTACGTGGTCGGAGGCAAGGCACGGGAACAGGCGTGCCGGGTGGCGGTCGAGCGCGGACCCACGCGCGCGTGACGGCGGCCCGGGGGTCACGGGGTTACGGGACCCCCGCCCCCATCTTCTCCGTCTCCAGCCGCTCCGCCGTGCGCCGGGCCGACTCACGGGCCCGGCGTCCGCTGGTGGCCGCGCCCACGAGCAGGACGGCCAGACCGCACCCGGTGATGATCCACCAGGCCGGGCGGGCCGCGTCCGGGAAGGCGTCGGCGTAGTCGCCGGCGGCCGGGCCCGCCAGGCCGCCCGCGAGGACCGCGCCGATGACCGCGACGCCCAGCGTCTGGCCGGTCTGACGGCTGGTGGAGGCCACCGCCGCCGCGACGCCCGCCTGGGCGCGGGGCATCCCCGAGACGGCGGTGTTGGTGATGGGGGAGTTGACCATGCCGAAGCCGAGGCCGAACAGGGCGTATCCGGTGAAGAGCAGGGGCGTCGACGACTCGGCCCCGAACGCGGCGAACAGCAGCCCGCTCGCGGCCATGGTGACGCCCGCGATCAGCAGGGACGGCCGGGGCCCCCGGCTCGCGACCAGCCGGCCCGACAACGGCGCCACGACCAGGGTGACGGCCGCCATCGGCACCATGTAGAGCCCGGCGTGCAGGGCGTCGTAGCCGCGTACGTTCTGGAGGTACAGCGTGTTGACGAAGAGGAAACCGCCCAGCGCCGCGAACGCCGAGACCGCGATGACAGTGGCCCCGCTGAACGGCGTACTGCGGAAGAAGCGCAGGTCGATGAGGGGTTCGCGGCGCCTCGGCTCGTAGAACAGCAGACCGGCCAGGGCCGCGAGGGCGATGGCGCAGAAGAGGAGGATGCGCGCGGAGGTCCAGCCCGTGCTGGGCGCCTCGATGATCGCGTACGTGAGCGAGCCGAGCAGCGCCACGATCAGGAGCTGGCCCACGGGGTCGGGGCGGCGGGGCTCGGGTGCGCGGGACTCCGGTATGTACCGCCAGGTCAGCAGGAGGGCGGCCAGACCCACCGGCAGGTTGATCCAGAAGATCGAGCGCCAGCCGACCGAGTCGACCAGCAGACCGCCGATGATCGGGCCCGCCGCCATGGAGAGGCCGACGACACCGCTCCACACGCCGATGGCGCGGGCGCGTTCGCGCGGGTCGGTGAAGGTGTTGGTGATGATCGACATCGCCACCGGGTTGAGCATCGAGCCGCCGACCGCCTGGAGGGCCCGGAAGGCGACCAGCGAGGAGAGGTTCGGGGCGATCGAGCAGAGCAGCGAGCCGAGGGTGAAGAGGGTCAGGCCCGCCATGAAGACCCGGCGGCGGCCGATCCGGTCGGCGGTGGAGCCGGAGAGCATCAGCAGGGAGGCGAGGACGAGGGTGTAGGCGTCGATCGTCCACTGCATCCCGGAGACGGTGGTGTGCAGTTCGCGCTGCATGGTGGGCAGCGCCACGTTCAGGATCGTGTTGTCCAGGCCGACGATGAGCAGGCTCATACAGCAGATGGCCAGCACGAGCACGCGGCGGCGGGGGCTGAGATCGGGCATGCGTCGATAGTACGGCTAACTAACGACCTGGTCCATGTAGTACGGCTAACTAATGACCACGGGGATGCGCGACAATGGCGTAATGACCACGCTCAACATCGGCCCGCATGCCGTGCAGCCTCCCGTGGTGCTGGCACCCATGGCCGGCATCACCAATGCCCCGTTCCGTACCCTGTGCCGCGAGTTCAGCGGCGGCAAGGGGCTGTTCGTGAGCGAGATGATCACGACGCGGGCGCTGGTCGAGCGCAACGAGAAGACCATGCAGCTGATCCACTTCGACGAGTCGGAGACGCCCCGCTCGATCCAGCTGTACGGCGTCGACCCGGTCACCGTGGGCAAGGCGGTCCGGATGATCGTCGACGAGGACCTGGCCGACCACATCGACCTGAACTTCGGCTGCCCGGTGCCCAAGGTGACCCGCAAGGGCGGCGGCTCGGCCCTGCCCTACAAGCGCCCGCTGCTGCGCGCGATCCTCAACGAGGCGGTCTCCAACGCCGGGGACCTGCCGGTCACGATGAAGATGCGCAAGGGGATCGACGACGACCACATCACGTTCCTGGACGCCGGGCGGATCGCCGTCGAGGAGGGCGTCACCGCGATAGCGCTGCACGGCCGCACCGCCGCCCAGCACTACGGCGGCACCGCCGACTGGGACGCCATCGCCCGGCTGAAGGAGCACGTCCCGGAGATCCCGGTGCTCGGCAACGGCGACATCTGGTCCGCCGAGGACGCGCTGCGGATGATGAAGGAGACCGGCTGCGACGGCGTGGTCGTGGGCCGTGGCTGTCTGGGCCGTCCCTGGCTCTTCGGCGACCTGGTGGGCGCCTTCGAGGGCACGGACTCCTACGCGCGCCCCACCCTGCGCACGGTCTCCGAGGTGATGGTGCGGCACGCGACGCTGCTCGGTGAGTGGATCGGCGACGAGACGCGCGGTGTGATCGACTTCCGCAAGCACGTGGCCTGGTACCTGAAGGGGTTCTCGGTCGGCTCGGAGATGCGCAAGCGCCTGGCGGTCACCTCGTCCCTGGACGAGCTGAGCGCTCAGTTGAGCGAGCTCGACCTGGACCAGCCGTGGCCGGACGGCGCGGACGGCCCGCGCGGGCGCACCTCGGGCAACAACCGCGTGGTGCTGCCGGACGGCTGGCTGAAGGACCCGTACGACTGCTCCGGCATCAGCGCCGACGCCGAGCTGGACACCTCCGGCGGCTGAGGCGGCCCGGGCCGGGGTCCGGTCCGAGGAGTGGTCGGTGGGCCCGGTCCCAGGGTCCAGTCCGTGGTCCGGTGAGGGGTCCGGATCGTGGAATTCCAGCCCTCTGTACGGCGTGATTCTCGCCACCCCTGATAGGGGTTGCGCTCAGATGAGCACTTTGAGGGCGGCTGCATCTCTAGAAGGGGTGGCACTGAGTGCCACCCCTTCAGTCTTCAAGAAGTAAACTCACCTGTCGACAGGGCCGCTCAGAAGAGCGGGAAACCTTGGGTTACGGCAAACCCGGGTTCAGGGAGTGAACACATCAAGATCGCTCCGTTTACACACCGGTTACTTTCGATCTGCTGGCGGACGAGTGGTTAAGGCCCCATGACGCGCAAGTGGACGTACCCAGACACCTTCGATCTGGGTATGTTCCTGGCCGTCAGGGCACCCGCCACGCTTTTTCGAAGCCGAGGAGTCGAGACCCGTGTCGGAAGACAAGGACCTCCAGCACAGCCAGAAGTTCGTCTACGACTTCACCGAAGGGAACAGGGACCTCAAGGACCTGCTCGGTGGAAAAGGCGCGAACCTCGCCGAGATGACCAACCTCGGCCTGCCGGTGCCTCCCGGCTTCACCATCACCACCGAGGCGTGCAAGGTCTACCTCGACAGCGGCGAGGAGCCGGCCGCCCTGCGCGACGAGGTCAGCGCGCACCTGGACGCCCTTGAGCAGAAGATGGGCAAGAAGCTCGGCCAGGCCGACGACCCGCTGCTCGTCTCCGTACGCTCGGGCGCCAAGTTCTCCATGCCCGGCATGATGGACACCGTCCTCAACATCGGCCTCTCGGACGCCTCGGTGACCGGCCTCGCCAAGCAGTCCGGCGACGAGCGCTTCGCCTGGGACTCCTACCGCCGCCTCATCCAGATGTTCGGCAAGACCGTCCTCGGCGTGGACGGCGAGCTCTTCGAGGAGGCCCTGGAGGACGCCAAGGCCGCCAAGAAGGTCACCGTCGACACCGACCTCGACGCCGCCGACCTGAAGAAGCTGGTCAAGCACTTCAAGAAGGTCGTGAAGAGCGAGGCCGGCCGCGACTTCCCGCAGGACCCGCGCGAGCAGATGGACCTCGCCGTCAAGGCGGTCTTCGAGTCGTGGAACGGCGACCGCGCCAAGCTCTACCGCCGCCAGGAGCGCATCCCGGGCGACCTGGGCACCGCCGTCAACATCTGCTCCATGGTCTTCGGCAACCTCGGCCCCGACTCGGGCACCGGTGTCGCCTTCACCCGCGACCCGGCCTCCGGCCACCAGGGCGTCTACGGCGACTACCTGCAGAACGCCCAGGGCGAGGACGTGGTCGCGGGCATCCGCAACACCGTGCCGCTGGCCGATCTGGAGGGCATCGACAAGAAGTCGTACGACCAGCTCATGCAGATCATGGAGACCCTTGAGACCCACTACAAGGACCTCTGCGACATCGAGTTCACCATCGAGCGCGGCCAGCTCTGGATGCTCCAGACCCGCGTCGGCAAGCGCACCGCCGGTGCCGCCTTCCGTATCGCGACCCAGCTGGTGGACCAGGGCCTGATCGACGAGGCCGAGGCGCTCCAGCGCGTCAACGGCGCCCAGCTCGCCCAGCTGATGTTCCCGCGCTTCGACGAGGCCGCGCGGAGCGAGCAGCTCGGGCGCGGCATCGCCGCCTCGCCGGGCGCCGCGGTCGGCAAGGCGGTCTTCGACTCGTACACCGCCATCAAGTGGTCGCGCTCGGGCGAGAAGGTCATCCTGATCCGCCGTGAGACCAACCCGGACGACCTGGACGGCATGATCGCCGCCGAGGGCATCCTGACCTCGCGCGGCGGCAAGACCTCGCACGCGGCGGTCGTGGCGCGCGGCATGGGCAAGACCTGTGTCTGCGGCGCCGAGGAGCTGGAGGTCGACACCAAGCGGCGCCGGATGACCGCTCCCGGCGGTGTGGTCGTCGAGGAGGGCGACGTCGTCTCCATCGACGGCTCCACCGGCAAGGTGTACCTCGGTGAGGTCCCGGTCGTGCCGTCGCCGGTCGTGGAGTACTTCGAGGGCCGGATGCACGCGGGCGCCGACGACGCCGACGAACTGGTCGCGGCCGTGCACCGGATCATGGCGTACGCGGACCGGGTACGCCGGCTGCGGGTACGGGCCAACGCCGACAACGCCGAGGACGCCCTGCGGGCGCGCCGCTTCGGCGCCCAGGGCATCGGCCTGTGCCGCACCGAGCACATGTTCCTCGGTGAGCGGCGCGAGATGGTCGAGCGGCTGATCCTGGCCGACACCGACGACGAGCGCGAGAAGGCACTGAGTGCCTTGCTGCCGCTGCAGAAGAAGGACTTCGTCGAGCTCTTCGAGGCGATGGACGGCCTGCCGGTCACCGTGCGCCTGCTGGACCCGCCGCTGCACGAGTTCCTGCCCGACATCACCGAGCTGTCGGTGCGCGTCGCGCTCGCCGAGTCCCGCAAGGACGCCAACGAGAACGACCTGCGGCTGCTCCAGGCCGTCCACAAGCTGCACGAGCAGAACCCCATGCTGGGCCTGCGCGGGGTGCGTCTGGGCCTCGTCATCCCGGGGCTGTTCGCCATGCAGGTACGGGCCATCGCGGAGGCGGCGGCCGAGCGCCGGGGCGCCAAGGGCGACCCGCGTGCGGAGATCATGATTCCGCTGGTCGGCACGGTCCAGGAGCTGGAGATCGTCCGCGAGGAGGCCGACCGGGTCATCGCCGAGGTCGAGGCCGCCACCGGCACCGAGCTCAAGCTGACCATCGGCACGATGATCGAGCTGCCGCGGGCCGCTCTGACGGCCGGTCAGATCGCCGAGGCCGCCCAGTTCTTCAGCTTCGGCACCAACGACCTGACCCAGACGGTGTGGGGCTTCTCGCGGGACGACGTGGAGGCGAGCTTCTTCACCGCGTACCTGGAGAAGGGCATCTTCGGTGTCTCGCCGTTCGAGACCATCGACAAGGACGGCGTCGGCGCGCTGGTCCGCTCGGCCGTCGAGGCCGGCCGGGCCACCCGCCCCGACCTGAAGCTGGGCGTCTGCGGCGAGCACGGCGGCGACCCGGAGTCGGTGCACTTCTTCCACGAGGTGGGCCTGGACTACGTCTCCTGCTCGCCGTTCCGCATCCCCGTGGCGCGCCTGGAGGCGGGCCGCGCGGCTGCTGTGTCCCCCGCGGGCGGCAAGGGCAGCGACTCGCGATAGGGCTCCGGAGCCGCCGTCGGGTCCCCGACCCTCACCACCGATCCGACGGCGGTTCCGGTTCACATGGAAGGGGCGGCACCCTGTGCGGGGGTGCCGCCCCTTCCGCATGTCCGTGCGGGCTTCCGCTTGTTGTCGTTCCGGGTTGTCGCCGTTCCGGGCCGGGCGCGGATGTGCTCCGGATGTGCGGCTGCTTAATTCCTGTTGAAGCGCGGACATTCCACGGGTGCCACGGCCCCGAATTGCAGAGTGCGGTTCACGGATCCCCATCCGTGAACCGCACTCTGTCATCCCCGCCGGGCACGGAGCCGCCACCATGCCTACCGCCGCCAGACGAAGCAAAGCCCCCCACGGTCCTCACAACGTCTTTCCGGTTGGCCCGGTGTCGTGCCCGACGTCGTACAGCTTTTCGGTACACACCGCCTGCTCGCGATGCCTTTCAACTGTGGCTGAAAGGCCGGTGGTCACGGCCTGTGACGGTAGGCATACTCAGGGGCGGGACGATTGCGGGTGCAACATGATGCGACACGTTGCAACATTCGAGACAGGTGGAGATTCGGTGCTGCGTATTCATTTCACTGGCGTGGACCTGGCCCGGGTGCGCATGGCGCCTGGTCCGGACGCGCTGTGGGAAACGATTCTCAGCTTTCATCGATTAAGAGACCGTCGGGGCGCCCTAGTCTTCGGTGAATGGCGAACGGAAACGCGTACCCGGTTGAACGGTGAAACACGTCTGCTCTCCGCAGTGGTGCCGGGCCGCGGCTATTTTCCCGACTTTCTCACGCCCGCCGAAGGGCCGCACACCATCGACACAGGGCTCGAAGCCGTCCGCGAGACGGGACGGGACCGGCTGCACGACGAGCTCTCCCTGGTCGCGGGACCCAGGGGCCTGCCCCGCTGGCTGCGGGCGCTCGCCGACGGGCGCGCCGAGCCGCTGGATCGTCTCATGGGCGTCCTGCGCGGCTACCACCGGGCCGCCATAGCGCCGTACTGGACGCACATCCAGGCCCGGGTCGACGCCGACCGCGCGGCCCGCGGGCGCGCGCTCCTGGACGGCGGGGCGGACGAACTCCTCGCCTCGCTCCCGCCGATGATGCGCTGGCGGGCCCCGGTCCTGGAGGCGGACTACCCGGTGGACCGGGACGTGTACCTGGAGGGGCGCGGGCTGCTGCTCCAGCCGTCGTTCTTCTGCCGCCGCACCCCGGTGTCGCTCCAGGACCCGCTGCTGCCGCCGGTGCTGGTCTATCCGGTGACGCACACCCACACGCCGTACGAGCGGCAGAGCGCGGGCACCGCGCCCGGCCCCTCGCTCGGCCGGCTCGTCGGGCACACCCGCTCGGCGGTGCTCCAGTCCATCGGCCACGGCTGTACGACGAGCGAACTCGCCCGCCGGGCGGGGGTGTCGCTCGCCTCGGCAAGCCAGCACGCCGGCGTCCTGCGGGAGGCCGGCCTGCTGGTGACCCTGCGGCACGGGAGCGCGGTGCTGCACACGCTGACCCCGCTGGGGTCGGCGCTGCTGCGGGGTGGCCAGCCGGTGGTGGCGGAACGTTCCGCCCCGGCGATCCTGTAGGGCGCGTCCGCAGGGCGGTTTCCCGGGGAGTGGCCGGAAACAGCCGGTCCCCGGGGCCGCCCTACAACCCGTACCGCACCCCGGTCAGTTGCTCGGAGGCCACCCACAGCCGTTCCCCCGTGGTGTCGTCCAGGGTCCACTTCGCCCGGGACGACCGCGCGGGGGCGCCGCGCCAGCCCTGGAGGCGGGGGCCGGTGAAGGAG
>NZ_JBJHPC010000186.1:0-11933 GCF_045257485.1 Streptomyces sp. YS-3
ATCGGAAGCAGTCTCCCCCGCACCACCCCGGCCCACAACGCGTTCTCCCGAACTGCCGCTGTACGGCCGGGAGTTGACCCGCCGTACGGCTCAGCGCACCCGTCCCCGCGGCTTCAGCGGCACCGGCGGGAGCTCCGGGGCCGGGAGCGGGGCGCCGTCGTAGCCCTTGACCGTCCCGAAGCGGCTGCCGTCCATCCACTCCGCGCGCGCCTGCGCGATGTCCTCGGAGGAGCGCCCGATGAAGTTCCACCACATCACGATCTCCTCCTCGAACGGCTCGCCGCCCAGGAGCATCAGACCCGCGTCGGAGAGCGCGTGCAGGGGGAGTTCGGTGCGACCGCAGCCGAGGTAGAGCATCGAGCCGGGCACGACCGGGACGCCGTCCACGCGCGCCTCGCCGGACATCGCCAGGACCGCGTACTCGAAGTCGGGGTCCAGCGGCAGACACAGTTCCGCGCCGGCCGTGAGGGACAGATCGGCGCCGACCAGCGGGGTGTAGACCGTGCCGGGCGACGCCGCGCCGTCGAGCTCGCCGAGGATCACCGTGGCCCGCAGGCCCGGCGCGGTGACCGTGGGCAGGTCCGCGTGGTGCTGGAAGTGCGGTTCGGTGTGGCGGTGGGCCTCGGGCAGGGCGACCCAGAGCTGGGCGCCGTGCAGGAGACGGGCGTGCTCGCGGGGGCTCTCCTCGGAGTGGCTGATCGCCCGCCCGGAGGTCATCAGCCCGAGCTCGCGCGGACGGACGGTCTGGAGGCTGCCCAGGCTGTCGCGGTGCAGCACCTCGCCCTCGTGCAGCCAGCTCACCGTCTGCAGCCCCATGTGCGGGTGCGGCGGCACCTGCATACCGGGCTCGCCGGCGATGTCGTCGGGGCCGTAGTGGTCGACGAACGCCCAGGCTCCGACCATACGGCGGCCGAGGTTCGGCAGCAGCCGGCGGACCTCGGTGGACTCGCCGAGCCTGACGGTGCGCGGCGACAGCAGCTCGCGCACCGGCTCGGCGGCGACGAAGCCGCGCCCGCCGCACACGGAGAGAGTGGCCTGACGATCGAGATTGCTCATACCGGTCAACCTATTCCTGTCGGGTACCCGGTGGCAGCCTCCCACGCGACCGGAAGACTGGTCGTGGAATTTTCAACCATCGAGGGGCGTTGGCGCCGTCGTACCAGCAGGACCGGGCCCCGCCCGGGCAGCCCAGGAAGGACGTGTCGTGGCCGACAGCTACTACGAGTTCGGGACCACCGCAGAGCGCTGGGACCGCGCCCAGCAGTTCTTCGAGGCCAAGGAGTACGTCACGGCCGTACGCATCCTGACCGGCATCGTGGACGAGGTGCCCGAGCAGGTCGCCCCGCGGCTGCTGCTCGCCCGCGCCTACTACCACTCCGCCCAGCTCAGGAAGGCGGAGGCGGAGCTGCGCGCGGTCCTGGAGCGCGACCCGGTCGAGCAGTACGCGACGCTGATGCTCGGCCGCACCCTGGAGCGCCAGGGCCGGTCCGGCGACGCGGCCCGCTATCTGCGGCTCGCCGCCGCCTTCGACGGGGACGTCGCGGCACAGCCGTGACCTGCGGGCACGGCGTGATGACCGGTCCCTGAGCCGTGCATGGCACACTGGCCGCCGATCCGCCGAAGGAGTGCCCAGCCGTGCCCATGATCCGCAACCTCCGCAGGGCGGTCCGCCGTGCCTACCGCCGCACGGTGGACCTCAGCCACCCGGCCCGCTCGCCACTCGGCAGCGCGGTGGTGAACTGCGTGGTCTACCGCGACGGGGTGCGCCAGCCGGGCGACTGCCCGGTGGAGGAGGCCGTACGGCGGGTGCGCAGGGCCGGGGAGGGCTTCGTGTGGGTCGGGCTGCACGAGCCGAGCGCCGAGGAGTTCGCCGGGATCGCCGAGCTCTTCGGACTGCATCCGCTGGCCGCCGAGGACGCGGTCCGCGCCCATCAGCGCCCACAGGTCCAGACGTACGACGACGTGCTGTTCGCGGTGTTCAAGACCGTCTGCTACGTCGAGCACGAGGAGCTCACCGCGACCAGCGAGGTCGTCGAGACCGGTGAGCTGATGATGTTCACCGGGCCCGACTTCGTGGTCACCGTTCGGCACGGCAGGCACGGTTCGCTCGGTCCGCTGCGCGAGTCCCTGGAGAAGACCCCCGAGCAGCTCGCCCAGGGCCCGGCGGCGGTGCTGCACGCGATAGCGGACCACGTCGTCGACGACTACCTCGTGGTCATCGACGCCATGCAGGTGGACGTGGACGCGGTGGAGACCGCCGTCTTCAGCGACACCGCGGGGCGCGGCGACGCGGGCCGCATCTACCAGCTCAAGCGCGAAGTCCTGGAGTTCAAGCGGGCGGTGACCCCGCTGTACCGCCCGCTGAAGGCCCTCGCCACCGAGCCGATGCCGCTCATCGGCCCGGACACCCAGCCGTACTTCCGTGACGTCTTTGACCATCTGGCCAGGGTCAACGAGCAGATCGGCTCGTTCGACGCGCTGCTCGACTCGATCCTCCAGGCCCATCTGGCGCAGGTGACGGTGGCCCAGAACGAGGACATGCGCAAGATCACCGCCTGGGCGGCGATCGTGGCGGTACCGACGATGGTGTGCGGGATCTACGGCATGAACTTCGACCACATGCCCGAGCTGCACTGGAAGTACGGCTACGCCCTCGCCCTGGCCGTCATGGCGGTGGCCTGCTTCGCCATCCACCGGGGGTTCCGCCGCAACGGCTGGCTGTGACGCGGGAGTCGGGGCGGGGTTGACGGGGACGCGTCGTCACCGTCCGTAGAAGCGGCCGTTCCGACTCCGCCACCGATTTTCAGCCAACTCGACTACAGGTATCACCGAAGCGGTCACGCTGTGCCACATTGCTCGGCATGGAGACCAACACCGTGTTCTGCACCATCATCCCGCCCCACGTCCTCGACAAGCTCGCACAGGCCGAGGACCCCGCCACGTTCGAGCCAGCGCGCCGCACCCTGGAGCACGACGCGCTCCAGCGCACCCGGCGCCGGATCACCACCGTGCGTGGCATGGCCCCGTCGACGGGCACGCCGTCCGACAAGCCCGACCGCACGATCTACGACGCCGGGACCCGGGAGACGCTGCCCGGCACGAAGGTGCACTCCGAGAGCGACACGCCGTCGCGGGACGCGACCGTCAACCGGGCGCACGCCGGACTCGGTGCCACTTTCGAGCTGTATCTCAAGGCGTACGGCCGGCACTCCATCGACGGCAGCGGGCTGCCGCTCGACGCGACCGTCCACTACGGCGAGAAGTACGACAACGCCTTCTGGAACGGCGAGCAGATGGTGTTCGGCGACGGGGACGGCGAGCTGTTCCTCGACTTCACCATCCCGGTCGACGTCATCGGGCACGAACTCACCCACGGCGTCACGCAGTACACGGCCAACCTGGAGTACTTCGGGCAGTCCGGCGCGCTCAACGAGTCGCTCTCCGACGTCTTCGGCTCGCTCATCAAGCAGTACGCGCTCGGCCAGTCCGCCGACCAGGCCGACTGGCTGATCGGCGCCGGGCTGCTCGGCCCGCGCATCCACGGCGAGGCGCTGCGCTCGATGAAGGCCCCGGGCACCGCGTACGACGACCCGCAGCTCGGCAAGGACCCGCAGCCCGCCACGATGGAGGACTTCGTGCGCACCAGCCGGGACAACGGCGGGGTGCACATCAACTCGGGCATCCCCAACCACGCGTTCTACCTGGTGGCCACGGCCCTGGGCGGCTACGCCTGGGAGCGGGCCGGGAAGATCTGGTACGCCACGCTGACCGGCGGGGAGCTGACGAGCGGGGCCAAGTTCGCCGACTTCGGCCGCCTCACGGTCGCCACCGCCCGCAGCCTCTACGGCGACGGCGACGAACTCCAGGCCGTCACCAAGGCGTGGAGCCAGGTCGGGGTGCCGCTCGCCTGAAGGGAGCCGCTTCCGAGCGCGAGGGCGGCCCCGGGCACCACGGCGGGCCCCCTCGCGCAGAGCCGCGCCGCCCCTTAGCGCGGCGGGACCGGAATCTCCAGCTCCGGGCGGTCCCACAGCACCGCGGGCGGGTTCGCGCGGGCCGTGCCGGTCCGGATCGCGCCCACGCTGCGGTAGAAGCCCTCGGCGGGCGGGTGCGAGACCACCCGGACGCGGTCCAGGCCCGCGGCCCGGGCCCGGTCGGTCATGTGCGCGACGAGCCGGCGTCCGATGCCGAGCCCCTGGGCGTCGTCGGCGACGAACATCAGGTCCAGCTCGGCGGGGCCGAGCAGCAGGGCGTAGAAGCCGAGCAGCCGCTCGCCCGCGCCGACCGCCACGTACACCTCGTGCGTCTCGATGTAGTCGGGGCCGACCCGGTAGCCCGCGACCATCGCCGCGTACGGGCCCTCGTAGGCGCGCGAGGAGCGGACGAGCCGGGTGAGCCGCTTGGCGTCGCGCGCGTCCGCGCGCCGGATCCGCACGGTCTCCTCGGCGCCGCCGGTAATGCGTGAGGTCATGGGGTGAGTATTACTTACGAGTGGGCGCGCGGGCGAACCGGGGGCGGTACGCGCAACGGCGTAGGGCGGTGTACGCGCCGCAGCTGACTGGACCGTACTTATCGCGGCTTGTCGCACCGGACGGGCGCGCGCGGCGCCCGCGCGGCGGATGCTGGGGGGTACGCGGTGTGCGCGGTGTGCACACGGAGGAGGCCGTCGTGGGAATGCTCGTGATCGAAGGTGCGTACCGCGTCACCGGTGCCCGCCCGGACGGCGACTCCGTCCGCTTCTACCCGGCCGACCCCACCCACTGGGACCTCGTGCCGGGTCCGCACCGCGTCCAGCGCAACCGTTCCGGCGGCGCCCAGCTGCGGCTCGACGGCATCGACACGCTGGAAACGCACTACATCCCGGCGCACGGCCGCGAACTGCGCCAGCCGCCGCCGTTCGCGGACCGGGCGGCCGACACGCTCACCGCCTGGCTCGGCTTCCTCGGCGTCGAGCGCGACGCGCACGGCACGGTCACCGTCTCCGAGCCCGCCCAGGCCCCCGGGTTCGTCCTCACCCGGGGCGCCGACCTGCACGGACGCTGTGTGGCGCTGGCCGGCCGGGGACCCGCGCCCGGGCCCAGCGGGCGCGAGCTCTTCGTCGACGCGGCGCTGCTGCGCCAGACCGCCAACTTCGCCCAGCTGGCGGCCGGGCTCGCCTATCCGACGTACTACACCAAGCTGTTCGTCGATCTGCGCGAGGCGATGACGGCGGCGGTGCGCGAGGCGCGCACCGCCGCGGCCGGGCTGTGGCCGGTGGACCTGACCACGACCGGCGCGAAGATCGACGGGCTGGGCACGCTCACCGGGACGGCGGTGGTGCTGCCGAAGCTGTTCCGGCGCCTGGCCGACTATCTGGTCCTGGGCGACGGCGACCCCTCGCTCGCCGGGTTCAAGGCCTTCCTCGACCAGCGCGCCGACCGCGTACTGATCGTGCCCAAGGGGCAGTTCACCACCCTGTCGACGGTCGTGGAGGTCGCCGACCAGAACGTCCGGATGACGGAGCCCCCGGAGAACCTGGTCTTCGAGGAGCGCTGACGGCGGCCTCCACGCGCGCGGCTACTGGTCCCGGTACGTCTCCAGCAGGCGCAGCCACACCTCGCTGATCGTCGGGTACGCCGGGACCGCGTGCCACAGACGCCCGATCGGGACCTCGGCGGCGATCGCGACGGTGGCCGCGTGGATGAGCTCGCCCACGCCGGGGCCGACGAAGGTGACACCGAGCAGGACCTCACGGTCCAGGTCGACGACCATCCGGGCGCGGCCCCGGTAGCCGTCCGCGTACAGGCCGGCGCCCGCGACGCCGCCGAGGTCGTGGTCGACGGCACGGACGCGGTGTCCGGCCGCCTCCGCCTCGGCCAGGGTCAGCCCCGCCGAGGCGGCCTCGGGGTCGGTGAAGACGACCTGGGGGACGGCGGCGCGGTCGGCGGTGGCCGCGTGGGCGCCCCACGGGTCGGTCTCCAGGAGGGGGGTCCTCGCCGCGCGCGCGGCGATCGCGGCGCCCGCGATCCTCGCCTGGTACTTGCCCTGGTGGGTGAGGAGCGCACGGTGGTTGACGTCGCCCACCGCGTACAGCCAGTCGCTGCCCGCCACCCGGCAGGAGTCGTCGACCGGCAGCCAGGAGCTGGGCTCCATGCCGATGGTGTCCAGGCCGATGTCGTCGGTGCGCGGGGCGCGGCCGGTGGCGAAGAGGATCTCGTCGGCCTCGATGCGCCCGCCGTCGTCCAGGACCACCGTGACAGGTCCGGTGCCGCCCTCGCGCACGACCTCGGCTACGTTCACCTGCGTACGGACGGAGGCGCCCGCCTCCTTCAGGGCCTCGGCGACCAGCTCGCCCGCGAACGGCTCCATCTTCGGCAGCAGCCCCTCGCCGCGGACCAGGACCGTCACCTGGGCGCCGAAGGCCTGCCAGGCCGTCGCCATCTCGACACCGACCACTCCCCCGCCGACGACCACCAGCCGGCCCGGCACCTGCTGGGCGCTGGTGGCCTCACGGCTGGTCCAGGGCTTGGCGTCGGCGATGCCGGGCAGGTCGGGAAGGAGGGCGCGGCTGCCGGTGCAGACGGCCACGGCGTGCCGGGCGGTCAGCACATGGTGCTCGCCCTCGGGGCTGGTGACGCTGACCTTGCGGGTGCCGTAGAGGCGCCCGTGGCCGCGGTAGAGGTGGGCGCCGATGCTGTCCAGCCACCGCACCTGCCCGTCGTCCTGCCAGTGCGAGGTGTACTCGTCGCGGTGGGCGAGCACGGCGGGCACGTCGAGCGGGCCCTCCACCCGCTCGCGCAGGCCCGGCACCTTGCGCGCGTCCGCGCGCGCGAGCACCGGCCGCAGCAGTGCCTTGCTGGGCATGCACGCCCAGTACGAGCACTCGCCCCCGACCAGTTCGCTCTCCACCACGGCGGCGCTCAGCCCCGCCGCCCGCACCCGGTCGGCGACGTTCTCGCCCACCGGTCCCGCTCCCAGCACCACCACGTCGTATTCCAAGGCTTCGGTCATGGGCACAGTCTGGTGCGAGGAGTACGCCGGAGCCACAGGGGCAGGGGCGGGAGAGCGGAAAAACCCAACGGAATACCACGACGGCGGTCGCCGTTGTGCGAGGCGGCTTCACGGTGAGGCCAGGAAGAGGGAGTGCGTGATGGCGACTGTGGAGCTGACCAAGGAGAACTTCGACGAGGTCGTGTCCGACAACGACTTCGTCCTGATCGACTTCTGGGCCTCCTGGTGCGGTCCCTGCCGGCAGTTCGGCCCGGTCTACGAGGCGGCCTCCGAGCGCCACGAGGACCTGGTGTTCGCCAAGGTGGACACCGAGGCCCAGCAGGAGCTGGCCGCGGCGTTCGAAATCCGTTCGATCCCCACGCTGATGATCGTCCGCGACAACGTGGCGATCTTCTCGCAGCCCGGCGCGCTGCCCGAGGCCGCGCTGGAGGACGTGATCGGCCAGGCGCGCGCCCTCGACATGGACGAGGTCCGCAAGTCGGTCGAGGAAGCCGACAAGGAGAAGTAGGAAGCCCCTCGGGCTGCCCGCCTCAGCCGAGCTGCCAGGCGATCAGTGACAGGGACACCATCGACAGGAGCGTCGAGAGCAGCACGGTGTCCCTGGGCAGCTCGGTGTCCAGGGAGTACTCGGACGCGAAGATGAACGCGTTCTGCGCGGTCGGCAGCCCCGCGCACAGCACCACCGCGAACAGCGCGTGCCCGTCGAGGGCGAAGAGCCAGCGCCCGAGCGCGTAGGCGAGCAGGGGCTGCGCCGCGACCTTCAGCCCCACCAGGATCAGCCGCTCGGTCCGTCCGTCGCCGTCGGGCCGGGCGCGCGCGTTGAGCGACATACCGAGGGCGAACAGGGCCGAGGGGACGGCGGCGCCGCCCAGGATCTGCAACGGCGAGACCACCTCCGCGGGAAGTTCCCGTCCGAGTCCGGCGACCGTCAGTCCGAGGGCGGACGCCCCGATCACCGGGTTGCGGAAGGGCAGCTGGAGGATCCGCGTCCAGCGCTCCCGGCCGGCCCGGCGTACGTCCAGCTCGATCAGGACCAGGATCAGCGGCGTGATGAAGAGCATCTGGAAGAGCGCCGCGGCGACGATGAACGAGGTGTCGTGCAGGACGTGCACGGCGACCGGGATGCCCAGGTTGGCGGAGTTGACATAGGACGCGGCCATCGCGCCTATCGCCTGTTCGCCGCGCTTGCGGCGGAACATCCAGCGGCTGACCAGCAGTCCGGCCGCGAACACCGTGACCAGGCTCGCCGCGAAGACGGCCACGCCCGGCCGGGCCAGATCGCCCGGGTGCGAGCGCGACATCGTCAGGAACAGCAGCGACGGCATCGCGAAGGTGAACGCGAACCGCCCCAGGACGTGCTGCGCCTGGTCGCCGAGCACCCGGGAGCGCCCGGCGCCCCAGCCGCAGGCGGTGAGCGCCCAGATGGGCAGGAAGCCGCTGATCACTGAATGCACCGCGCAAGCATAGGAGTGCGGTGTGAGGGGTTGATCAGGGCGGTACCGCGTGCCCTACCAGGGGCGCGGGAACTGCGCGAGCAACCCCCGCCGGCCCGCAGCCGACAGCGCGCCCTAGAACGGGTGACCCTCCGGGCGGCCCCGCACCGTCGTCCACCGCAGCTCGGTGAACGCCTCCAGGTTCGCCGCGCCCCCGAACCGCGCGCCGGTTCCGGACGCCGCGACTCCGCCGAAGGGCGCGACCGCCTCGTCGTTGACCGTCTGGTCGTTGATGTGGGCGATCCCGGTCGGAACG
Organism: Streptomyces sp. YS-3; assembly: GCF_045257485.1. NCBI lineage: Bacteria > Bacillati > Actinomycetota > Actinomycetes > Kitasatosporales > Streptomycetaceae > Streptomyces > Streptomyces sp. YS-3. Next base: position 8,737 of record NZ_JBJHPC010000186.1, read on the forward strand.
CGGTCCGCGAGCTCCAGGCCGAGCGCGGTGTCCCGGGTGACGATGCCGAGGGAGAGCCCGTACGGGCCGTCGGCGGCCAGCGCGGCGGCCTCGTCCAGGGTGCGGAAGGACCGTACGGGCGCGACCGGTCCGAAGACCTCCTCCGCGTACGCCGGGGTGTCGTCGGCGGCGTCCGCGAGGACGGTCGGCCGGTAGAACAGGTCGCGGTGGGTGCCGCCTGCGGCGAGCCGGGCACCGCGCGCGGTACTGGCCCGCACCAGGCCGTCGACCTTGGCGAGTTGGGCCCGGTCGATGAGCGGGCCGAGGTGGACCTGTTCGCGGTGGGGGTCGCCGACGGCCAGCGCGTCGGCCCTGGCGGCGAGCCGTTCCACGTACTCCTCGTAGAGCGAGGCGTGCACGAGGTGGCGGCCGGTGGTCATACAGATCTGGCCCTGGTGGAAGAAGGAGCCCCAGGAGGCCTGGGCCACCGCGCCCTCGATGTCGGCGTCCTCCAGGACGACCAGCGCGGAGTTGCCGCCCAGTTCCAGGTGGGCGCGCTTGAGCAGACGCCCGGCGGCCTCGCCGACCGCGCGTCCGGCGGCGGTCGAGCCGGTGAAGGAGATGACCGGGACACCGGGGTCCGCGACCAGGGCCCGCCCCGCCTCGGCGCCGCCCGGCAGCACGTGCAGGAGTCCCTCGGGCAGTCCCGCCTCCTCGAAGACCGCGGCGAGCGAGAGGCCGCCGCAGACGGCCGTGCGCGGATCGGGCTTGAGGACCACGGCGTTGCCGAGCGCGAGGGCGGGCGCCACCGAGCGGATGGAGAGGATGAGCGGGGCGTTGAACGGGGCGATGACCCCGACCACCCCGACCGGGACGCGCCGGGTGAAGCTGAGTCTGGGCTCCTCGCTCGGCAGCACCTCTCCGAGCGGCCGGGAGGCGAGCGCCGCCGCCTCGTAGCACTCCTGGGCGGCCACGTGCAGCTCGAAGTCGGCCTTGCCGGGTATCGAGCCGGACTCCCGTACCAGCCATTCGCGCAGTTCTCCCCCAGAGCCGAAAGCCTGGGAGGTGCCCCCAGCGTACGCGGTGAACAGATCGCCCGCGCGGCGCAGGACGGCCGCGCGCGCGAAGTGCGGGGTGCGGGCCCAGCCCGGCTGGGCCGCGCGGGCCGCCGCGACGGCGGCCGTGATGTCGTCGGCGGTGGCCAGGGTGAGCGCGCCCAGGCCTTCTCCCGTGGCGGGTTCGGTGACCTCGTACTCACCCCCCGACAGCGTCCGTGCCTGCCAGGTCTTGGGGTCGAGCAGGGTCATGAAGGATCTCCAGTCTCACGCGTGATCGAGGGGAGGCCATGATCGCGGGGCCCATGATCGCGGGGAAGTCCCGTGCGGCATCCTAGTCCGGTCACCCGGGAAAACGTCCCTCTCCTGTCCCGCCTGACTCACCGACACCTTGGCGCCGCCGTACGGCAGTTGATACGGAAGGCGGCCATCCGCCTCCCGTGCCCGCGCCGCGCTCCCCTCAGCGCTCCAGGACGAGCGCCAGCCCCTGCCCGACACCGATGCAGAGCGCGGCGAGTCCCACGCCCGAGCCCGCGGCGGCCAGTTGGTGGGCGACGGCCCCGGCGAGCCGGGCGCCCGAGGCGCCGAGCGGGTGGCCGATGGCGATGGCGCCGCCGCGCGGGTTGACCACGGCCGGGTCCAGCTCCGGCCACTCGGCCAGGCACCCCAACGACTGGGCGGCGAACGCCTCGTTGAGCTCGAAGACGCTCAGGTCCCCCAGGCCCCTGCCCGCCTTGGCCAGCGCGGTGCGCACCGCCTCCACCGGGCCGAGGCCGAAGAGCTGTGGCTCGATCCCCGTCACCGCGGAGGTCCGGATCCGGGCCAGCGGCTCGCGGCCGGTGGCGCGCAGGCCTTCCTCGTCGACCAGGAGCAGGGCCGCGGCGCCGTCGTTGAGCGGCGAGGAGTTGCCCGCGGTCACCGAACCGCCCTCGCGGAAGGCGGGCTTGAGGCGGCCGAGCGCCTCCATGGTGGAGGACTCGCGGATGCACTCGTCGCGGGTGAGGCCGACGCCCTCGTACGGGACCACCTCGTCGTCGTACAGACCCTTCGCCCAGGCCACGGCGGCCTTGCGGTGGCTGTCGAGGGCGAACGCGTCCTGCTGCTCGCGGGTCAGCCCGTGCCGGTCCGCGATCAGTTCCGCGCCCTCACCGAGTCCGACCGTCCACTCGGCGGGCATCCTCGGGTTGGTCATCCGCCAGCCGAGCGTGGTCGACCAGAGCTGCTGGTGTCCGGCCGGGAAAGCGCGCTCGGGCTTCTGCATCACCCAGGGGGCGCGGGACATCGACTCCACCCCGCCCGCGACCGCGATGTGCGCGTCACCGAGCGCGAGGGCGCGGGCGGCCTGGATGACGGCCTCCAGACCCGAGCCGCACAGGCGGTTGACGGTGACGCCGGGGACCGACACCGGCAGCCCGGCGAGGAGCACGGCCATCCGGGCCACATCGCGATTGTCCTCGCCCGCGCCGTTGGCGTCGCCGAAGTACACGTCGTCGATCCGGGCCGGGTCGAGCTCCGGGGAGCGGGCGACGAGGGACTTCACCACGTGCGCGGCCAGGTCGTCGGGACGCACCCCGGCGAGCGCTCCCCCGAACTTGCCGATGGGGGTGCGCACGGCGTCGACGATGTACACGTCCCGGATGCTCATCGCTTCTCTCCCGCTGCTCGGTGGCCGTGCCCGCCCGGGGTGCGCGGCGCCTTCGGCCCGACGCACCCTGTTCGACCACCCTGTTCGCCCAGTGAACCTTGGTTGACAATCAACGCCGAGTCTCGGCCCGCCCCGGCGTGCTGTCAACGGCCGCCTGGTGGCCCTGACCGGCGAGTCCGCGTCGATGGCGGTGCTCGACGGGGCCGCGGGCGACGGCCGGGGCCGTCTCGGCGGATCCGGCGGTCCTCGGTCACTCGGGGGCGATGAGCGCGGTGAGCCCGTAGTCGAGCTCGGCGCCGTCCACGAGGATCGCCTCGACGGTACGGGTGGCGGGGTCCACGTCCGCGACGACGCCGTGGCCGGCGTAGCGCGGGTAGCCCGTCTCGCCGGTCTCGCCCGTCGCCTCGACGAGGGCGGAGCGGACGGCGCTGTCGGCCACGGACGCGGTGCCGCGGGTCTCCACGTGGGAGGGGACGATCAGGACGACCAGGCGCGAGGGGTGCATGGGGGGACGGTAG
>NZ_JBJHPC010000187.1:0-11919 GCF_045257485.1 Streptomyces sp. YS-3
GCCCCCTCCCGCCCGTACCACCTCACAGGAGACGAAGAAGGACATGCCCAAGATTTCCGCCGAAGACAAGAACCTCACCGTCCTCAACATCTTCACCGCCGACGCGCCGGAGAAGCAGGAGGGTCTGCTCGGCGCGATGCGCGAGATCGTCGACTCGGCGGCCTACCCGGGCTGGATGTCCTCCACCGTGCACGCCGGTGTGGACAAGCCGGGCACGGCCAACTTCATCCAGTGGCGCAGCCGCGCCGACCTGGAGGACCGCTACAACGCCGAGGAGTTCGAGCACCGTACGCTCCCGCTCTTCGGCGAGCTCACCACCTCGATCCGGCTGCTCCAGAACGAGATCGTCTATTCCCGGTCCGCGTCCGGCGATCGGGTCGACATCTCACCGGCCCGCGGCGACTACACCGTCATCGCGGTCTTCGGCGTGGAGGAGAAGAACCAGGACGAACTGGTGGACGCGCTCGGCCCGTCGATGGAATTCCTCAGCGACGTTCCGGGCTTCGTCTCCCACACCGTGCTCAAGGGCATAGCCGCCCGCGGCCTCGAGGGCTCCTTCGTGATCTCCTACTCGCAGTGGGAGAACAAGGAGGCCTGGGACGCCTACCAGGCCGTCCCGCAGGGAGACAGGCCCGCCGTCCGCCAGGACGCCGAGCGCCGCACCGGGTCGCTGCTGACGTCGGTCGACTCCAACACCTACCAGGTCGTCCACACCCGCACCGCGGGGCAGTAACGCACCATGCGGCCTAGGGCGTGTTGCGAAAGTCCCGCCCGCCCTTCGGGCGGACGGCGCCACTTTCGCAACACGCCCTACCCGCTGACCACCTCCCGCACCGCCGCCAGGAACTCCTCCGTCCGCGGGTGTGTCGGGTGGGCCGGGCGGGCGAGGTAGACCGTGGTGGCGGGCGCGTCCGCGAGCAGGACGAAGCGCACCCCGGGGTGGCCGTGGCTCTCCGCCGTGCCAACGGCCCCCACGCCGAACGCGCCGCCGATGGCGATGAGGTTCAACCACTCGTCGACGTTGTGCACCTCGACCGTGCGGTGCGGGCGCTGCGCCGGGGGCCACAGGTCCACCGAGGCGGTGCCGGTGTCCGGCCACAGGGCCAGCGGGAGCGGTGGGCCGGAGGTGAGCTCGGCCAGCCGCACCCGGTCGCGGCCGGCGAGCGGGTGGTCGTCGGGCAGGGCCGCGACCCGGTCCTCGGTGTACAGGGCTTCGGTGTGGATACGCGGGTCGGCGGGGACGGTCCGCAGCACCGCCACATCCGTGTCACCGGTGGCCAGGCCCGCGGTGCTGTTGTCCTGGCGGACCACTTCGAGGAACGCGTGCGGGTGGTCCTGGCGCCAGGTACGCAGCAGCGGTACGGTCTGCTGCCCGAGGACCGCGCAGGTGTAGCCCAGGCGCAGCGGCCGGTCCACGGCACGGGTGTCGGCCAGGGCCGCGTCGAGGTGGGCGAGGATGGCGCGCCCGTGCCCCAGCAGGGTCGCCCCCGCCTCGGTGAGCTCCAGATGCCGGGAGGAACGGTCGACCAGGCCGACTCCCACGCGCGTCTCCAGCTGGGCGAGCGTACGGGAGAGGGCGGGCTGCGTCATGTGCAGCCGGGCCGCCGCGGCGGTGACCGTACCCGCCTCGGCGATGGCGGCCAGGGCCTTGAGGTGACGCAGTTCCACATCCATGCCTGTAGAGCATAGTCCCTGTCCAGATGGCATTTCCGGACGATGAGCGGGACCCGTAGCGTCGGATGCGCCGGGTGATCGCCCGGCTCTCCGCCCCGGGGGACTCCCCCGGGGCCGCCCGGTATCTCCGGGTGTTCGTTTCCAGTCATCGGACGGTGAGTTGTGAGGATTCTTCTGGTCGGCGCGGCCGGCACGCTGGGCTCCGCGGTACACAGGGCGCTCGCGGAGCGTGGCCACGAGGTGATCGGTGTGGGCCGCGCGAGCGGGGACCTGCTCGCCGATGTCACCGACCCGCAGGCCGTGTCCCGGCTGTACGAGCAGGCCGGCTCGCTGGACGCGGTGGCCGTGGCGGCGGGCGCCGCCGTGTTCAAGCCGCTGGCCGAGCTGACCGCCGACGACTTCGCGGCGACGTTGCGCGGCAAGGCGCTCAGCCAGGTGGACCTGGTGCGTCAGGGCGTCCGGCACGTTGCCCCGACCGGCTCGTTCTCGCTGATCAGCGGGATCCTCACGGAGGAGCCGATCGTGGCCGGAGCGGCGGCGTCCGCGGCCAACGGCGCGGTGGAGGCGTTCGTACGCGCCGCCGCGATCGAGCTCGCGCCGCAGCGGATCAACGCGATCAGCCCGACGGTGGTCGAGGAGTCCCTGCCCGCCTACGGCCCGTTCTTCGCGGGCATGGAGGCCGTTCCCGCGGCGCGCGCCGCGATGGCGTACGTCCGCTCCATCGAGGGTGCGCAGACGGGGCAGATATACCGCGTGCACTAATGCCCGTAAGCCTGGGTGTGGCCTGGCCGTACCGGGGGGGAACTCAGGCACCTCCGAGGGCCCGGCGGCTCTGGGCCCGGTCGCGGAACCACACGGTCCCCGCCACCAGGACCGCCACCCCCACCCCGTACACCGGCAGCCACAGAGTCGTCGTGGCGGAGAGGCAGTCCGCTACGGCGGTGCGGGCCTGGCGGTCCTGCGCGAACGCCAGGGCCGTACGGTCGCCGCCGGCCAGGTTCCCCAGGGCGGCCTTCGTCTGGAGGGCCTGGTACCGGCCCATCAGGTGGCACTCGGCGCGTGTGCCCGGCATCGGGAACAGCCAGGCCTCGCGCTGGAGCAGGGGCGCGAGGGCGACCGCGACACACAGGCCGACGACCAGCGCGTACGCGACGAGGCCGCGCAGGTAGGGCGAACGCATGCCCGGCGTCCACCGCGCCCGCCGCTGGAAGGCGAGCATCACCGCCAGCAGCGTCACCCCGATGAACGTGGCGAACCACTGCCACGACCCCTGGGCGAGGGCGAAGGTCAGCACCGCCGCGAGTCCGATGCCGATGACTCCCGAAGCGGGAAGGTCGTCGCCCGCGGTGCCGGAGGCCGGCCCGGCTGTCACGCGGGGGCTGGAGTCACTCACGGGCCTCTCCTGCGGTGGGATGCCTCAGCATCCTCGGCGGGACGCGGCGCCCCCGGGCGCCATGCCGTACGGGCCGGGGCGCCTCGCCCGGATGGCACGCATCCGGGGCAGGCGGGCGCGGTCCGGACCGGTCGTCGCCGAGGCGGGCCCACCGCGCCGCCTCCGCCCGCACCGCGATGAGCGCCGGTGGACTCAACGGCCCGGCACGGCTGGCCCCGTCGCTGGTGTGCCGTCGCTCCACAGGCGCGGGCCTCCCCGGTCGCGCAGGCGGCGCAGGAAGGACAGGACACCCGCGCTGCCCGTGGCCCATCCCGGCCCGGACGCGGCCAGGGTGTTGTCGGGGAAGAACGGCCGGAGCGGGGTGCCGCCGCTGCGGCACAGGATCAGGGACAGCACCTCCTCGGCGGCGCGGTGCAGTTCGCGGTCGCCGGTGGCGGCCCCGGCGTCGATGAGCAGTTCGCCGACGCCGGCCAGTCCGCAGCACTGCGACACGGGGCTCATACGGGGTGCGAGGCCGTGGCAGGCCCAGGCGCACCGCACTCCCAGCTCGGTCAGGTGCGGGTCGCGCTCGTGGCCGCCCGCCTCGATCAGCAGGGTTCCGATCCCGGCGAGTCCACGGCACCAGGACCCATAACGCCGGTGGGCCTCGGGGCGGGCGGCGAGTTCCAGCAGGCGGGGTGTGTGACCGGCGAGCTCGGCCAGTCCCGAGCGGGCCGCCGCCCCGGAGGCCGGATCGCCGGTGAAGCGGTGGTAGGCGTGGAGGAAGTGGATGACACCCGCTCGGCCGTGGGCGAAACCGAACGGGAAGGCCGCCTCGGACGCCGCCGCCGACCGCTGCGGTCGCGGACGCTCCCGGCCGTTCTCCGCGGCAAGCAGAACCCGGGCGCACTCCCCCGCCGCGGCGAGGTGTGCGTTGCCTTCCTCGGTTCGCTCCGCCGCGTACGCACGTCGTGCCAGTACCAGCAGTCCCGTCCCGGCGCCCGCCGCGCCACCGATCTGGTCACCGGAATCGTCGTAGGGCCGTGAGCCGACGGGGACCTCCAACTCCGCTGCTGCGTCGCTCAGTTGGACGGCGTTGAGGAACAGGTCGACGCCGGTGCGGCCGGTGTGCAGCGCGGCGGTCAGCGTGGGCAGGGCGGGGTGGCGGGCGGTCCGCCGGGCGAGGTCCGCAACGGCCTCGGGGACGCCCGGGTGTGCCGTGTGGTGCAGCAGCTCCAGGCCCACACCGGCCGCCCCGTCGTAGAGGGTGAGCCCGAAGTGCAGTTGCCCGGTACGGGGTTGCCGCCCCGCGGGCAGTTCGGCGGCGGCCGTGGCGCAGACCGCGACCGTGTGCGCGATCAGATCGTCCAGGAGGCCGCGGGTGATCCTCGGTGGGGCGGGGAGCCGCTGCCCGGTGGCCGTCGGTGGCTGCTGCTCGCGCCAATGCCGGGCGCAGGCCGCACGCCGTGTCGGCTCGGGGTCCAGGAGCCCGGCGACGAGTTCGCGTACCGGACGGTGTGGCCCACCCGGCAGCACGGCGGCCAGACAGGCGAGGGTGCGGTCCCGGTTCACGTGGTCGTCGCGGTCGACGACGACAGGGTCCATGCCGGTCAGCGCGAAGTACAGGGTCGCGCCGAGCGCGTACAGGTCGTCGGCGGGGCCGGGGGGCTGGCCCGCACGGTACACCGGCATCGAGTAGCCCGGCGTCGCACCCGCGGGCCGGTCGCCGTGCAGGGCGCTGACGCCGAAGTCCACGAGGTACGCGGTGCCGTCCTCGGCGAGCACCACGTTGGACGGTTTGAGGTCGCCCACCACGACGCCCCGGGCGTGCACCGCTTCGAGCACGGCCAGGAGGCGACGCGCCAGCACGGTCGTCTCGCGCGTGTGCGCACGCGCGTCGGCCGCCTCAGGGCTTGCGGGCGCGGCTCCGTTCGTGGAGGCGTACGGCCCGTGGGCCAGCACATCGCGGCGGAGGTCGCTCGGCCCGCAGTCGGTGATGACCAGGTACTCGTCGTCACCGTGCCGGACGTGGTCGCGCACCAGGGGCACGCCGTCGACGCCCGCCAGTGCCTCCAGAACGGTGTGCTCGTGCCGCAGCCGGCCGCGGGCGTCCACACCGTCGGGGCCCTCACCGACGTGGGCCCTGGCCTGCTTGACGATCACGCGCTCGCCGGAGCCGTCGTCCACGGCGCGGTAGACGTCTCCGTGAGGAGAGCGGGCGACGCCCGTGGTGAGCCGGTAGCGCCCGCCGATCAGGGGAGCGGGACGGCTCGTGGGCGCTGTGGCGGCGCGGAACGGGTCGGTCGCCCAAGGGGGTTGGCGGTACCGCGCGCCCGCCCGTCCCCGGAAGCGCTCCCCATCGGGGCCGGTCATGACGAGTGAGGCGTCGTCGGTGCCCCTGGCCCGGAACGGTCCGTACCGGTAGTGGACGGGGGCATCGGAGCGGATCTGCCGGTCGCTGAGCACCCGGGGGCCTGTCCGGCCGGCCAGGAGGTCTGCCAGTTCACGTCCCAGCGCCGCCACGTCCTTGGGGCGCGGATAGACGGTGACCGCCTTCCCGACGAGCGCGGCATCGAGCGATCCGCTGTTCATCAGGCCCAAGGTCGCCGCGTCGCGTGCGAATTTGGCGTCGCAGACATAGCGCAGCAGCACGGGGACGATGAGGCCCGCGACCTGGTCAAGGTCCTCCGCGCGGGCGGATATGTGCAGTTTCCAGCCGTGAGCGGGGAGTTCGGCTGCCCGGGAGCGCGGTGCGAAAAGGTAGAGCCACTGATCGTCGGCGACGAGTCGCCGCTCGGCTCCGACCAGCAGGATCCGGAGGTGTTCGTCGAGGTTCCGCTCCGGGCCCGGGTCACCGGCTCCGGGGGGCGAAGGCGCTGGCCCGTGCCGGGAACCCTGGGGGCTCGGTCGACGCACGCCGGTGGCGGCCGACCCGGGCCCGTCCTCACCGGCCCAGACCGGTCCGGCCGCCACCGCGCCGCTCGCCTAGTCGCAGGCGAAGCGGGTCGTCGCCGTCACCCAGGGGTCCGCCAGACACGCCTGGAGGCCCCGGGAGGGGTCTGTCTGCTCCTCGAAGGTGATCTCTTCTTCCTCCACGGCCACGTCGAGCGGGCCGGCGTCCCGGATCTGCAGTGCCACAGGGCTCATGACGGTCCTTTCTGTGCACAAAAAGGGAAGGTTCGGTGGAGAGATTGTCAAGCGCATGCCAGTTTCACCGAAGTCGAACGAACGGGCAAGAGGCAGGACTTGAGAGGTATCTCTGTCAACGGCCGTGTATGCAACGTCACTTGTGCGGCACACCCGGTCGCCCCACCCGCCCTATCCCGCCCTCTCCGCGCGAAAGGCGCGCCGGTACGCGGCGGGCGTGGTGCGCAACGCCTCGTGGAAGCGCCGTCGCAGGTTCACGGCCGAGGAGAGGCCCACCTTGCGTGCGATGGTCTCCACCGGCAGGTCGGTCTCCTCCAGCAGGGCCCGGGTGGCGGCGATCCGCCGGTCCAGCAGCCAGCGTCCCGGGCTGACCCCGAGTTGCTCGGTGAAGCGCCGGGTCAGCGTGCGCGCCGAGACCTGGGAGCGCAGCGCCATGTCCGCCACGCTCACGGGTTGGTCCAGCTGTCCGGACAGCCACTCCAGCAGTGGGGCCAGCGAGTCGGTGACCGGTCCGGAGGTGGGCAGTTCGACGTACTGCAACTGGCAGCCCTCGCGGTGCGGCGGCATCACCATCTGCCGGGCGACACGCATCGCGTACGCGGCGCCCTGGTCAGCGCTCACGAGATGCAGGCACAGGTCGGCACCGGCCGCCGATCCGGCGCTGGTGGCGACGTCGCCGTGGTCCACGTACAACACCGCCGGGTCGACCGGGACCTGGGGGAACCGGGCGGCCAGCTCGGCTGTCCGGGCCCAGTGGGTGGCGGCCCGGCGGCGGTCCAGCAGTCCGGCGGCGGCGAGCACGAAGGCGCCCGAGCAGAGGCCGACGACTCGGGCGCCGCGCCGGTGCGCCCGCCGGACCGCCGCGACCACCCCCGGCGACACCTGGGTGCCGGGCGGCTGCTGCCAGCCGGGGACCAGGACGGTGTCCGCGCGCTCCAACGCGTCCAGGCCCGCGGTGACCAGCAAGTCGTAGCCGTCCTGGGTGGACACCGGGCCCGGGTGCTCGGTGCAGACCTCGAACGCGTAGCGGGCCGGGACCGCAGGGCCGTGGTCGCCGAACACCGCGCTCGCACAGGCCAGCGTGAAGGCCGACTGCGGGGGTTGCAGCAGGGCGACGACCCGGTGCGGCGCGGCGGAGTCCGGCCGCGGACGGAGCGTCATGGCGGGAAAGTACCTCATCATGTCGTTCGGGACACTGGGGCCCGGCAATTGGTCCAGTCCAATATAGGTGCGGTGACCACCGCGCAGCCACAGAACCAGACCGCCCCCACCGAACCGACCACCGTCCGCCCCCTGTTGTGGGACCGGCGCTTCACGCTGTACTTCACCGCCCGCTCCGTCTCGCTGGTCGGCGACGCGATGATGCCGGTCGCCACGGCACTCGCGGTCGGCGCGGTGTACGGGGTGTCGGGCGTCGGCTACGTCCTCGGCACCTGGACCGGGACGTTCGTGCTCCTCGTCCTGTTCGGCGGGGTGTTCGCCGACCGGTTCGGCGCGCGCCGGATGATGGTCGGCGCGGATCTGGCCAGGGTGCTCACCCAGGGGGCGCTGTCGGCGGCGTTCTTCGTCGGGACGCCGCCGTTCTGGTTGCTCCTGTCGATGGCGGCGCTGGCCGGAGCGGCCGTGGCGATGTTCCTGCCGGGGGTGAACGGGATGGTTCCGCTGGTCGCCCGCGAGCCGCAGCGGGCGAACGGCACGCTCAAGGTGGCCGACGCACTCGCCCATCTGCTCGGACCGACGCTGGCCGGTGTACTGATCACGCTGACGGGCGCCGGGACCGTGTACGCCATCGACGCCGGGACCTTCCTGCTCAGCGCCGTGTGCCTGGGCCTCGTCCCGCTCGCCCCGGCCGCCGCCCCCGCGAAAGCCCCGGCCGGCCGCGACTCCCCTGCCCGTACCGGCCGTTCGCTCAGGCGCGACCTGCGCCAGGGATGGGAGGAGTTCCGGGCACGCACCTGGATGTGGGCGGTGATCCTCATCTGGGTGGGCTACGGCGTGCTGCTCTTCGGCCCCCTCGTACCGCTCGGCTCGACGCTGATCAGCGCCCGGCACGGCTCGAACACGTACGGCCTGGCGGTGTCCTTCCTCGGCGTCGGAACGGTGCTCGGCGGTCTGCTGGCCCTGCGGCTGCGTCCCGCCCGGCCGCTGGCCGCCGGCGCGGCGGCGATGGTGCTGTACACGGCACTCCCGCTCTGCGTGGCGCTCGGCGCCGACCTGCCCGTACTGCTGGCGGGACATGTCCTGGGCGGCGGGGCCTGGGCGTTCTGGTCGGTGATGTGGGCGACCAGCGTGCAGACCCACACCCCGCCCGCGGTGCTCAACCGCGTCACGGCGTACGAGCAGGCGGGTTCGGTGTCCGGTATGGCGCTCGGCCAGATACTGGCGGGCCCGGCCACCGCGCTGGTCGCCCCCGAGCATCTGATGCTGATGTCGGCGGGCGCGTGCCTGGCGGGCTGTGTGGCACTGTTCGCGGTCCCGGCGATCCGCACCCTCGGCCGCGCCGTCCCTGGGGACGGCGGTGCGCCGGTGTTGCCGGCCGGGCGGTGAACGGACCCCGCGCCCGCTGTCAGTGAGGGGGCGGGTCGTCGTGCAGCAGCCGCTGGAAGAGACGGTGGTCGCGCCAGGCACCGTTGATGTGCAGGTACTTGGGGGCGGTGGCGAACTGCTCGAATCCGGCCTTGGCGAGCACGCGCTGCGAGGCGATGTTGTCCACCAGGGTGCCGGCCTCCACGCGGTGCAGACCGAGTTCGTCGCGGGCGATGCGGCAGACCTCCAGCACCGCGGCGGTGGCCAGTCCCCTGCCCGCCCACGCCTGGTCCACCCAGTAGCCCAGTCCGCTGCTGCGGAACGGGCCGAGGGCGATACCGCCGAGGTTGATGCCGCCCACCGGGGTGCCGGTAGCCGCTTCGATCAGTACATACGGCCGCAGGCGCCCCGCCTCGCGCTCCGCGAGCAGTCCGCTGATCCTGTCGCGCTGGCCGTGCTCGGTGTAGAACTCCTCGGGCCGGTACGGCTCGAAGGGCCGCATCGGCACCCGGTTGCGGCGCAGCGTCTCCGCCAGGCCCGCCGCGTCCCCGAGTGAGACCTCACGTATCGCCACCCCGTCGATCATCACGCGCGCAGCATACCGACCGGGGGTGCGAGGGCTGCCTCCGGGCGCCCGGGACGGCTGGCCGCCGCAACGGGACGGCTGAGCCCCACGACCCAGGACACTCACGAGCTCACCCCGCGAGGGGGGCGGCTCGGCCGGGGACCCGGACACGGCCGCTGTGTGCCGACGCCCCGCCCGTTTCGTACGCTGGCGGCATGCGCATGCGACCCACGCTGAGCTGGACCCCCGACACGAGCCTCCCGCCCGGCACCACGGACCTCGGGCCGGTCGCCGACGCGCTGAGCACCGGCGGTGTGCTCGTGCTCAGCGGGGCCGGCCTCTCCACGGAGTCGGGCATCCCCGACTACCGGGGCGAGGGCGGAAGTCTCACCCGGCACACGCCGATGACGTACCAGGACTTCACCGCCAGTGCGCGGGCCCGGCGCCGGTACTGGGCACGCAGCCACCTGGGCTGGCGCACTTTCGGCCGGGCGCGGCCCAACGCCGGACACCGGGCCGTGGCCGCGTTCGGGCGGCACGGCCTGCTCAACGGTGTGATCACCCAGAACGTCGACGGTCTGCACCAGGCCGCGGGCAGCGAGGGTGTGATCGAGCTGCACGGCGGCCTCGACCGTGTCAGCTGCCTCTCCTGCGGCGATGTCAGCCCACGCCGCGAGCTCGCCCGGCGGCTGGAGGAGGCGAACCCGGGTTTCGCGCCGGTGGCCGCCGGAATCAACCCCGACGGCGACGCCGACCTCACGGACGCGCAGGTCGCGGACTTCCACGTGGTGCCCTGCACCGTCTGCGGCGGCATCCTCAAACCGGACGTGGTGTTCTTCGGCGAAACCGTCCCGCCGCGACGGGTCGCGCGCTGCCGCACGCTGGTGGCCGAGGCGAGGTCCCTGCTCGTCCTGGGCTCATCGCTGACCGTGATGTCCGGGCTGCGTTTCGTACGCCAGGCCGCGCAGGCCGGAACCCCCGTCGTGATCGTCAACCGGGACCCGACACGCGGCGACCAGCACGCGGTCACGCGGGTGGCGCTCCCCCTGGGAACGACCCTCACCACCGTCGCCGAGCGCCTGGGCATCCCGGTGGACGACCCGACGGCCGTCTGACGAGCCACCGGCCTGCCGGGCGGGCAGCGCACTGACCTCCCGTCAGCCCCCGCCGGGCTCCGTCAATCGAGGTACTGGGCCTCGCCGTTGCCCAGCGACCAGTCGGCGTCGGTGTTCTCGGTCAGCACCACGAACACGTTGCGGGGCTCCGTTCCGGCGTATTCCCGGGCGAGTTCGGCGATGCGCCGGTACAGGGCCCGCTTCTGCGCGGCCGGCCGGCCCTCGCGCAAGGTGATCGCCACGTAGACGATGCCGTCGTCCCGTCGTACACCGAGGTAGGTGCCGTGCCGCAGGACGCCGCTCCGGCCGTCGTGTGCCGTCAGGATCTGGAACCGGTCGTCGTCCGGAAAGCCCATCACCTCACCCAACGCCTCGTGAACCGCCCGCCCCAGCGCCGTCAGCCGCTCGGCGTCACCGCCCAGCACATCGATGCGTACGAGCGGCATACGTCCTCCTGGGGCGGGGTTCGACAAGATGCTTTCTTGATCGTACATACTAGTAGGTACAGACTCGCGGCGGCGCGACCCCGGGACGAACGACTGATCCCGACCCGTCCCGGCCAACAGAGCGCGCCCGCCCCCAGCGAACCGAAGTCCGCGGGAAGCGGGCGCGCGGAGACCGCCCGGCAGCCGTCCCGCTACCGGCCCCTCCGCAACGCGAACTCGTTGCCGTCCGGGTCGAGCATCACCGTACGGCCCCCGGCCGGCTCGCCGGTGTGCGCGTCGGCCTCGGCGTCGGGGCGCGTCGCGCCCAGCGCGACCAAACGGGCCACCTCCGTCTGCCAGTCGGCGTCCACGGGGAGCGTCAACTCCAGGTACAGCCGGTTCGTACCGGTCTTCGGCGCCACCGGAGGGCCACCCCAGGTGATCTTCGTGCCGCCGTCCGGCGACTGGATCGCGGTTTCCTCGTCCTGGTCCCAGACCAGCGGCCACCCGAGCGCACGGCTCCAGAAGTAGCCGACCTCCTGCGTACCGTCGCAGGCCAGCGCTCCGATGAAGCCGGTGTCGGCGAGGAACTTGTTGCCCGCCGGAATCACGCAGAACTCGTTGCCGTCCGGATCGGCGAGCACCACATGGCCCTCTTCCGGGAGTTGGCCCACGTCGATGTGCTTCCCGCCGAGCTCCAGCGCCCTGGCCACCGTCTGCCCCTGGTCCTCGGGGAAGGCGCTCGTCAGGTCGAAGTGCGCCCGGTTCGGGCCGGTCTTCGGCTCCTGGCCGGGCAGGAAACGGATGCGGAACCCGGTGGGATCGGGGGGCAGGATCGCGATGTCTTCGCCCGGGTCGTCGGCCGGCTTCCAGCCCAGGACGCCGGACCAGAACCGCGCCAGATCCGACGGCCTGGTCGCGTTGAAGCAGATCGCGGACAGATGACTGCTCATACCTCGTACATCTCCGATCCCTGACGGCCCGATACGGTGCCGGACCCGCGTCGCGAGCGCAGCCTAGACGTGGCCGCGCGGCCACGTCTAGGCTGCGCTCGCGACGCGGGTCCGGCACCGTATCGGGCCGTCAGGGATCGGA
>NZ_JBJHPC010000188.1:0-11863 GCF_045257485.1 Streptomyces sp. YS-3
TCCCCCGGCGCCGCGCCCGCCCCCCTGGCTTCCGCAGCCGATGTCGGCCTTCTGGGCGCCCCCGGCCTCCCGGCACCCTCCACCGCCTTCCTGCCGGTCGACGGCTGGACGGCCTCCGCGAGCGACGAGGAGACGGCCAAGGAGAACGACCGTGCCTCGAACGTTCTGGACGGTGATCCGGCCACCTACTGGCACAGCAGATGGTCCCCGAAGACCGCGCGGTTCCCGCATGCCCTCGTCATCGACATGCACCGAACCACCACCGTCTCCGCGCTCACCTATCAGCCGCGTCAGACCGGCGTGAATGGCCGCATCGGGACGTATGCGGTCTCCACCAGCCTCGACGGCGTCTCGTTCGACGCGCCGGTCGCGAGCGGCCACTGGAAGGACGACGCGACCGCGAAGACCGCCCCCTTCACCCACGCCGTCTCGGCCCGCTATGTCCGACTCATCGCCCTCAGCGAGGCAGGACAGCGGGGTACATGGAGCTCGGCGGCCGAGATCCGGCTCAGCGGCCCCAGCGACCCCTCTGTCGGGGGCTCCTGGGGTCCCGTCACCGGCTTTCCCCTGGTCCCGGTCGCCACGGCCGTACTGCCCGGCAACAAGCTGCTGGCCTGGTCGGCGTACGCCGTCGACCGGTTCGGCGGAAGCAACGGCTACACCCAGACGGCCATCATGGACCTGACCACCGGCCGCGTGACCCAGCGCCGCGTCGACAACACCGGCCACGACATGTTCTGCCCCGGCATAGCCATGCTCGCCGACGGCCGGGTACTGGTCACGGGCGGCAGCAACGCGTCCCGGGCGAGCATCTACGACCCCAACACGGACTCCTGGTCCTCGACGGCGGATATGAACATCACCCGCGGCTACCAGGCGATGACGCTCCTCTCCAACGGTGACGCGTTCGTCCTCGGCGGGTCGTGGAGCGGCGGGGACGGTCCCAAGGACGGCGAGGTGTGGTCGGCCGCCACCCACACCTGGCGCAAACTGCCGGGAGTAAAGGTCGAGGGCGCGATGACCGCCGACCCCGCCGGCCCCTACCGCGCCGACAACCACATGTGGCTGCACGCCACCTCCCAGGGCCGTGTCCTCCAGCTCGGCCCCAGCAAGCAGATGAACTGGATCACCACCGACGGCGATGGCACCATCACCCCCGCCGGCACCCGGGCCGACAGCCCGGACGCGATGAACGGCAACGCCGTCTCGTACGACATCGGCAAGCTGCTCACTCTGGGCGGCGCCACCGCCTACCAGAACGCCCCCGCCACCCGCCGGGCCTATACGGTCGACCTCAACGGAGGGGGCCGGCCCACAGCCACCCGCACCGGCGACATGGCCGCCGCCCGGGCATTCAGCAACAGCGTGGTGCTGCCCGACGGAAAGGTCGCGGTCTTCGGCGGCCAGGAGACCCCGGTCCCGTTCAGCGACGCCACGTCGGTCATGACCCCGGAGATCTGGGATCCGGCGACCGGCCGCTTCACCCCGCTCGCCACCATGGCGGTACCCCGCACGTACCACAGCACCGCGAACCTGCTGCCCGACGGGCGCATCTTCTCGGGCGGCGGTGGGCTGTGCGGCGACTGCGCGACCAACCATCTCAACGGCGCGATCTTCACCCCGCCGTACCTGCTGAAACCGGACGGCACCGAACGGACCCGGCCTGTGATCACCACCACTCCGCCGGCCCATGTGGCGCTCGGCGCGACGCTGCCTGTCTCCACCGGCTCGGCCGTCAGCGCCTTCGCCCTGGTGCGCTCCGGGGCCGCGACCCACTCCACCGACAACGACCAGCGCCGGGTGCCTCTGACATTCCGGCAGACGGGGGAAGGCTCCTACCAGCTCGCCATCCCCAGCGATCCCGGCGTCGTGCTCCCCGGCACCTACCTGCTGTTCGCCCTCAATGCGGACGGCGTACCGAGCGTCGCCAAAATGATCAGCGTGAGCTGACCCATTCGTCACCCTTCGGGTGTGGGGGGAAGCACACCTGCGTCCTCCGATGAACGAGTAGCGCCGCACTCCCGTCTTCCCTGCCGGGCTCCGCAGGCCCCTGCGAGCCATCGACGTACCCGGCGGGGAAACAGGAGCTGAACGAACGTGCCGGCCATCAGTCAGCGGATGCACCTCGTGCTGCTCACCGCGTGGACCGCCGTGTGGTTCGCCGTGGTGGAGCCGAACGGCGGTTTCTCCTGGCATTACCTGCGCACCGGCGGGGAGCTGATCTACCAGGGGCCGTCCGGCGACGGCGGGCTCAACCTCTACGCCCACCACCCCGAACTCCAGATGGGGCCGGTCAGTTTCCTGACCGCCGGGCTGTTCAACCCGTTTCCCGACTCCACCGGGCAGTTCCTCGCCGCGGCGCTGATGTCGGTCCTCGGTCTGGTGATCGTGGTGCTGGTCGGCCGCAGCGCCGCCTGGCACTTCCTGGGCACGGGCACGAACCATCAGCGCCTTCGCCAGCGCGTTCTCATAGCGGGCCTGGCCTTCATCCCGATGTGGATCGAGGTCTCGGTCCGCTTCGGCCACCTCGACGACGTACTGGCCCTGTTCTTCACCACCCTCGCCGTCCGGGCGGTCACCCGTGGCAACGCGGCCGGGACCGGTATCTGGCTCGCCCTGGCCATGGACTCCAAACCCACCGCTCTGGGCTTCGCCATGCTGCTCTTCGCACTGCCCCGGCAGTCGTGGCTGCGTGCCGGGCTGTGGTGCGCGGGGCTCGTCGCCGTCGCCTGGCTGCCGTTCTTCATAGGCAACGCGGACAGCTTCGCCGCCACCGGCTTCGCGATACCCAACCAGCCTGCCTCGGCGCTGCGCTGGCTGGGCGTGGGCGACGCCGAGACCCCCGGCTGGGACCGGCCCGCCCAGGCCGCGCTGAGTCTGCTGCTCGGAGGCATCGCCGTCTGGCGCCAACGCTGGACGGCGGTGGTGCTGCTGGGCGCCAATGCCCGTATCGTCCTCGACCCGAGCGTCTACACGTACTACACGGCGTCCGTCCTGCTGGGCACCCTTCTGTGGGATGTGATCGGCCAGCGCCGGCTGGTGCCGTGGTGGAGCTGGCTCGCGCTGATCGCGCTGTACGGAAGTGTCTTCGTGGTCCCGGACGACTCGGCCCGGGGTCTGATACGTCTCGCGTTCGTCGTGGTCTCCACGGCGTACGTCCTGCTGTGGCCGCAGCGGGACCGCAGGCGCAAGCGCGGCCACGGGCGGCGAGGGCGGCCTCCGGCGACCGCTGAGCGCGCGGTGCAGAGCTGAACGGACCGCAGCCCCGGCCCTCTTGAGGCACTCTGGCTTCGACATCGCTACCGCCGTGGTCAGGGCGCGGTGGCCGACGAGCGGGCGACCGACCTGGGCCGCCGCAGACGTGCCAGGCCGCGCCTGAGCCTTCCTTGACCGGCCCCGGGGCCCTGCGACTGCCTGGGCTCTCCGATCTCCGGCCGCTCGGCCGGGACGGGCTTAAGTCGCCTCCCATCGGGCCGGGCCCGGACCTGCGTGTATGCACTCTGCCCAAATGCGCTCGCCTTGGGCTCCACCGGCACTGGCACCGGGACCGGCACCGGAGCCACAGCCGGAGTCGAAGCCGAGGCCGAAGCCGGCGTCGGAGCCGACGTGGGAGCCGACGTCGGGCCGGGGATGAGGACCGGGCGCGCGGCGCCGACCACATCGAACGCGGGGCGCTTGTCCTCCGGTCGCGGTGCCGGGCGGATCGAGCGGGCGACGCCCAGATGCTGGGTGAGGTCCATGCGGTACCACAGGACCTCGTCCAGATCCTGAGCCTGTTGCAGCCTTTCGATGATCTCGCGAGCGGCGGGCGAGTCCGGGCCGGCCCGGACCGGTTCCGGCCGGAGGCGGATCAGGTAGGCGCGCTCACGCGGGTCCGGGACCACCTCCGCCACGTGCGCGGGGTCGAGCAACGAGGCGATGCCCGCAGCGCGCTCCCAGGGGTCATCGGTCTGTTGCAGCAGCATGGCCGCGCGGCGACCGCGCCAGTTGCGCGGTCGCCGGTCCTCACCCGCTCCCAGCCGGACCAGCGTCTCCTTCGGCAACCGCCGATCGTTGATCAACTCGGGGTGCCGAAGGGCCAGGTCGATCACTTCCTCGGCGAGGTAGAGCCAGACGACGGCCCGGTAGCGGTTGAGGTAGCACTTGACCGGAGTGAAGTGGCCGCCGCGGGCGAGCCGCGTGAAACGGTGGGAGGGAACGCCGAGAAGTTGCGACGCCTCGGCCGTGCCCACCACACGTACCCGTTCACGCAGCGTTTCGGGGAATCCGTCGTTCGAGCGGATCCGCTCGACCTCTTCCTGCGCGACCCGTGGGCGGGCACCCGGCCCTTCCCGTACGGTCCGGACATGGCCGAGCTGGACAGCCAGCTCGAATTCTCCCCGCTTCAGGAGCAGTTGTTGAGCGGCCCGCCCCAAGGCAACTGTCTTTCCGCCTACTTCAGCCGCCGTGGTCGTAGTCGTGGCCGTGGTCGTCATGAGGTCCTCCCCCGCGAGTGGTGAATACTCTCGGTGACGACCGTAACCCTCCGCGCCGACATCCCGCTGGGCCTGTGGATAACTTCCCCCAGCGGAACGCAGACTCAGTAAAGCCGCTGGTCAGATGCCGGTGACCGGAGGGCCGGGGCGACGCGCCGCCACGCCGAGGTGCTCGCCTACCCGGTTCACCAGCAGTGTCATCTCGTAGGCGATCTGGCCGATATCGGCTTCCGCCGTGCCCAGCACGCACAGACAACTCCCGTCGCCCGCCGCCGTGACGAAGAGGACCGCCTCGTCGAACTCGACCATCGTCTGCCGCACCCCGCCCGCCCGGAAATGGCGGCCGGACCCCTTGGCCAGACTGTGCAGGCCGGAGGAGACCGCGGCCAGGTGCTCCGCGTCCTCGCGGGGCAGATCCGCACTCGCACCGGTGACCAGACCGTCGTTGGACAGGACGATGGCGTGGCGTACGTGCTCGACCCGCTTGGTCAGGTCGTCGAGCAGCCAGTCGAGTTCCTTGTTCAGTGCCATGACACCTTCACCCCGCTCATGTGTTCCCCGTTTTCCCCCAGGTCTGCGGCAAGCCTTACGCATGGTTCGCATGGGGGCAAGCAGGGGTTCCCGACGGTAACCACAAGGCGCGTCCGGCGAAGTCGAGGAACGGGCGGTGTAAACATCCCCTGCGTGCTCGGCGCGGCGGGGCGGGTAGCGTCGCGAGTGTGCTCGTCGCGGGCGTGCTCATCGCGCGCGTAGTGAGGAGTCCGGTTCCACCGCGCGCACCAAGGACTTGCCGCAGCCACGCACGTCAGCAGCGGAACGTTCGTACCTGTGGGGGATCATGGGCAGATGGCCGATGACCAGATGCACGTTCAGGAATTCTTCGGTGCCCGGGCGGCGGACTGGGACAGCCGCTTCCCGGACGACGGGCCGGCGTACGCGGCGGCGGTCGCGGAGCTGGGGCTGCACACCGGGGCGGCCGTGCTCGACGCCGGGTGCGGTACGGGCCGCGCGCTCCCTCCGCTTCGGGACGCGGTGGGGCCAGGTGGCACGGTACTCGGCGTCGACCTGACGCCGGAGATGCTCGAAGCAGCGGTGCGGGCCGGGCGCGGCCGAGCCGGATCCCTGGTGCTCGGCGACGTGACCAGGCTGCCCCTGCGGAACGCGGCACTGGACGCGGTGTTCGGCGCCGGTTTGATCTCGCATCTGCCGGAACCAGCGGAGAACCTGCGGGAGTTGGCCCGAGTGGTGCGCCCCGGCGGGAAACTGGCGCTCTTCCACCCCATCGGCCGCGCGGCCCTCGCCGCACGCCACGGGAGGCAGATCACACCGGACGACCTCCGGGCCGAGCCGCAGTTGCGGCCACTGCTCGCGGGGGCCGGATGGCGAATGGTGTCGTATGTGGACGAGGACGCACGCTTTCTGGCGGTGGCGGTGCGAGAGGGATAGGGGGAGCGGGGTCCCGTTACGACTTGTACGCGTCCGCCGTCACCCTGGGCGCCTCGCCCGCTACCGCATTGATGAAGGCCTGGGGGTTGTCGAACATGATGTTGTGGCCTGCGTTTGGTACCACCTCGACACGGACACCCGACGCGGCCAATTCCGCACGGCCGGGGAGGTCGTTGTCGACGTCACCCACCAGGTAGGTGCGGTCGATCGGCAGGCTCATCAGAAGGTGGCGCATGGTGGGCCGGGTGCCTCGTACCAGGCCGACGGCGGTGCGGTGGAGTGCGAGGGGATCGGCGAGCCGCATCGTCGCCGCCCACAGCGGGTCGACGCGCTCAAGGACGGCCGCGAAACTGCCGCCGCGGACGAAGGCGTCCTCGTTGTAGGAGGCGATGCCACTGCTTCCGGCCTTCGGAACCGGGTTGGGGTCGAGATTGGCCTCCGTGAGCACCAACCGGGATACGAGGTCGGGACGGCGGGCCGCGAGAACGATGGCCACGGCGCCGCCCATGCTGTGCCCGGCGATGTCGGCACCTACGGCCCCTGCCGCA
This sequence comes from Streptomyces sp. YS-3, assembly GCF_045257485.1. Classification (NCBI taxonomy): domain Bacteria; kingdom Bacillati; phylum Actinomycetota; class Actinomycetes; order Kitasatosporales; family Streptomycetaceae; genus Streptomyces; species Streptomyces sp. YS-3. Next base: position 6,470 of record NZ_JBJHPC010000188.1, read on the forward strand.
TCGAGGGCGGCGGCGAGGGCGTCCGCATGGTCCTCCAGGGTGTAACGGAAGCCGGACGGGCGGTCGCTGATTCCGTGCCCGGGAAGGTCCACGAAGAGTTGTCTGCGGGTGGCGAGACGCGGGTCGGCGGCGACGTGGGCGTGGTAAACGGTTGAGGCCGAGCCGAGCCCGTGGACGTACACGACGGGCGGCTGAACCACTCGCGCGCCGGGTTTGTCGCGGCTCGCTCCCCGCCTCACCTCCCGACCCACCTCCCGGCTCACGTCCCGGCTCGCGTCCGCTGGGGTGGCGTCTCGCCGGTCGCCGTGCAGCCGGGGTTCCGCGCACAGTCCCTCCGACTCGGTCCAGCGGATCTTGCTGCCCTGCTCGTCGAATGCCGTCTGCCGCACGGTTCCGTCCCCCGTTCCGATGTGCCTGCTGCTTCTGCTTCGAAGCCGGACTATACATCGATGTCGAGGTACTACGTACACGATGTACCCCGCTCATGCGGCAGAATGCGGGCATGCTTGAGCTCGCGATCCTGGGATTTCTGTACGAAGCGCCGCTGCACGGCTATGAGCTGCGCAAACGGATCACCGCGCTGACCGGACACGTACGGCCGGTCGCCGAGAGCACGCTCTACCCCGCGATCAAGCGGCTGGAGAAGGCGGGACTGCTCGCGCGGGAGACGCAGCCCGGGGCGGTGGCGGCTCCCCGCCACATGCTCACGCTCACCGCCGAGGGCAGGGCGGAGCTGGTGCGGCGGCTCGCGGAGCCCGAGCAGGTGGAGATCACGGACGAGAACCGGTGGTTCACCTTGCTGGCGTTCCTGCGGCACCTGCCCGAGCCCGATCGGCAGGCCGAGGTGCTGCGGCGACGGTTGCGCTTCCTTGAGGAACCCGCCAGCTTCTTCTACGACGGCGAACGTCCGCTCAGGGCGGAGGAGTTGGACGACCCGTTCCGGCAGGGGATCCTCACCGTGGCCCGGGCCACGAGTGCGGCGGAATTGAAGTGGCTGCGGGCCACGCTCCGGTCGCTCGGGGCACCCACGCCGGGTGGCGCGACCGACGTAAACGGCGCATAGAGGCGTCCACTCGGGGCACTGTGACCGCGTCGCGAACAGCGCGTCGGGGTCGCACGGCTCGTACCGCTCGCGAGCCGTTCACGGCACGCGTCGGCGGTGTGAGTTGACGTTTCAGATCGACTGTTCGCGCCAATCGACCCGTTCCGACCTCTATCTGTTACCAGCCGGTCAACTCTAGCTTGAGAAAGGAACGTTGGTTTCTACCCGGTGAGCACATCTACGGGGAAGGCGGGTCCGGATGTTTCGTATGTTCGGCAGACTCCGGAAGCCGGAACAGCGCGAGCCCGCGCGGCAGCACAACCTCTTCGAGGCTGCGGCTACGTACGTCGCCGCCTGTGCTGAAGACGATCAAGAGGCGCTGGAGGAAGCGGGTGGGTGGGTGTCGCCCGAGGCGATGTCCTTCGGGGTACGGGAGCTGGCGTGCCGGGCGCTCATCGCGCTGGCGCGCGAGCGGGACGAGTCACCCCAGACCGTCGCGCGTTCACTGATGGGGCTGCCGGTCGCCTGACTCCGCACAGGCCGACCCCGGCGGCCGAATCAGGCGCGCGCGATCCGGGCTGCTTCACACGACCTCCCCACCCCTCCGGTCCCTTCGGGATCTTCCGCTGCCGCAAACCCTCGACGATCGGGTTACCCACTGGTTATGGTGCGCCGACGAGCGATCCGAAGGGGAGGGTTCCGTGACCGGGACGGACGAGGCCGCAGCGGCCACAGCCGCAGCCGACGCGGTCGATGACGACGCGCTGTATGTGCTCACGGCGGTGTTGCTCACGCCCGCGCAGTTCCCCAGCGTGCTCGGTGACGACTTCCCGGAGGCGTGTGCGGCCCTCGGTCTTGAGCCGTACCCGGGCGGCTACGGCCTGGTCCTCGGCCAGGACGGCAGCGGCGCCCGCTGGACTGTGATCGTCGACGACGTCTCGCTGGTCGCGGTGGCGATCGCGTCGTGGGACTGCGGGATGGAGTACGACCTGTCGCCGGACGAGCGCACGGTGGTCGCCGCGCTGCCCGGTTGGCCGCTGGAGCTGGCCGTCGCCGCGCCCGGAGTGGCGCCTCCGCACGATCCGGAGCCGGAACCGGACGAGGACGGCTCCTTGCGTCCACCGCTCTCGCCGCCCGACACAAGCGTGTGGGGCTCGGCTCAGCGGCGCCTCGGCGCCGACCAGGTCGCCCTTCAGTGGGCGATGTGGCGGGGCCAGATCACCGACGACGGCGAGGATCAGGACGAGGACGAGGGAGAGGGCGGAAGCAGCGGGGACGACGTGGTCTCCGTGGCCACGGAAGCGTCCGCCGAATCGGAAGATACTGCGGATTCCCCGCCTGCGGCGTCCGCGACGACGGCTACTACTGGGGCGACGGCCGACGAATCGGAGGCTGTAGGTGCCCCGGAGGGGCCGACCACGACGGACTCGCCCGACGACTCCGTCTCCGCCCTCGCGCCTGGCGGTCTCAGCGTGCGGGTGGAGCAAGTGCTCGCCGAGGTACGGCAGTACCTCGACTCCCCTCCCCCGCTCGGGCGTGTCCGGTCGAGTTTCGCACCGGGTGGCGCGCGTATGCTGCGGGCCGACGGTCCCGGCTGGTCGATCGTCGCCCGGACCGACGACATCGCGTTCGTGCTGCTGGACGATGAACCGGGCGAGGTGGTGCCGGTGGGGCGTGGGCCCAAGTTGCCGGGGCTGCTGCAGGCCTTGGACGCGATGGCCGTACGCCCTTCCTGAGTTCCGCCGAGCCGATCCAGCCTCAACCCAACCCTGCCCATGTGGATCGGCCAACACTGAGACCATTGCGACCGCTGCGACCAGCCACAACCCCTGTGGCCACTGCGGCTCCTTGCCGTTGCCGTTGACGTGGCCGCCTTTGCCCGTTGCGCGCGCGAGTGCTCCCAGACAGGCTGACTTCGGCGGCACTCCGAAGCGGGCCGGACCTCGGTCAGTCAAGGCAGCCGCTTACGAGACTGAATCGGATACGGGAGGAACAGACATGGCGGACGCGGGAACCGACGAGCAAGGCGTCGAAGTGGTGTGCCGGGCCGTGGGGCGGGTGGTCGGCGGGCGGGCCGAGATCACCGATGATCACTGGGGCGGTGAGTCGGCGGTGATCCGGCTCGACGCCGAACGGTTCGGTCCCGAGGCGCTCTTCGGCCTGACGGACTTCTCCCATCTGGAGGTCGTGTTCCACTTCGACCGGGCGGCGCCCGAGAAGGTCGAGACGGGTGCGCGCCGCCCGCGCGGCAATCCGGACTGGCCGCTGGTCGGGATCTTCGCCCAGCGGGGCAAGAACCGCCCGAACCGGCTAGGCGTCTCGCGTTGCCGTGTCATCAAGGTGGACGGCCTGGATGTGCACGTCACCGGCTTGGACGCGGTGGACGGCACTCCGGTGCTGGACATCAAGCCGTACCTGACGGAGTTCGGCCCTCGGGGCGAAATCGTCCAGCCGGAGTGGTCCAGGGCGCTGATGCGGGACTACTACGCGGGTGAACCGGGGTCCGGGGGCGGCCTCGACGAGTGAAGCCGCCGTCAGGGCCGAAGCCCAGTTAGGGCCGGAGCCGCAGCCAGGACGACCGAAGCTCAGTCAGGACCGAAGCCACAGTCAGAGCCGAAGTCCGGGCCGCCAGGACCTGCGCCGGGCCGACAGCCGCGCCGAGGCCGGAGCTGGCGTCACAGCAGGCGGCACCACAGTCCGGGTTGACGCTAGGACCGGCTCAGCGCCACGACCGGCTCGGCCCTAGGACCGGCTCCGCCATACGAGCGCTCGGCCCCCGTCAGTGAAGCTCCTTGCGGGTGATGTGCCGCAGCCTGCGCCGCTGGCTGCGGTCCAGCAACAGATATCCCACGATGGGCAGCCCTATCAGCACCAGCAGTGCCGGCAGGAATCCGATCAGCGGGATCAGGACGAGTCCCACCGCCACTCCACCGACGGCGATCATCACGCGCTTCGACATGTCCGTCGCCTCCTTCGCGGCGGCTGCTGCCGTCGCTCTCTGTCCAGGGAACGCGCGATCGCGTCATCCGGTTCCCGACCCGGAGCACAGGCTTCTGTCCCCGACTGTCGGCCGTCTGCCTCCACTATGCGGCAGGTACGCGGCATCTACGCCGCTGCGCCTCGCCGCAGCGGCGCTCCGACCGCGTGCATGTGCCGCAGAGCCTGCCGGTAGGAGTCGATCAGCGAGGTCTCGGCGTACGGGATGCCGAGGCTCCGGCAGTGGGCACGGACCAGTGGCTGTACGAGTCGCAGGTGGGGACGGGGCAGATTCGGGAAGAGGTGGTGCTCGATCTGGTAGTTCAGTCCGCCGAGGAACCAGTCGGTGAGCAGTCCGCCGCGTACGTTGCGCGAGGTCAGGACCTGGCGGCGCAGATGGCCCCAGCCGTCGTCGTCGGCGTCGGGCATCTCCATGCCCTTGTGGTTGGGGGCGAAGGTCATTCCCAGATGGAGCCCGAAGAGGGCGTGGTGCAGCAGTGCGAAGACCAGCGCCCTGCCCGGCGAGAGCACGCTCAGTAGGAGGCCGGCGTAGCAACCCAGGTGCACCAGGAGGAGCGCGCCCTCGACCATCCGTTCCCGCCGGGTCTGCCTGCGCAGGTCCTGGAATCCGTACACCTTCAGGGCGATGCCTTCGAGCAGCAACATCGGGAAGAACACCAGGGCCTGGTTGCGGGTGAGCCAGCGCGCGAAGCCCTCACGGCGCTCGGCCTGCTTCTCGGTCCACACGAGCGCGCCGACGCCGACGTCCGGGTCCTTGTCGACGTGGTTGGGGTTGGCGTGGTGGCGGTTGTGCTTGTCGTTCCACCAGGCGTAACTCATGCCGAGCAGCAGGTTGCTGTGGAGCAGGCCGAGGACCCGGCCCGCGCGGCGGCCACGGGTTATCTGGGCGTGGCCGGCGTCGTGGCCGAAGAAGGCGGTCCGGGCCCAGAGGACCGCGAGCGGCACGGCATACAGGAGGGTCCACCATGTGTCGCCGGTGAGGACCATCGCGGTCACGGTGGCGGCGAGGGCGGTGAGGTTGACGGCTATGCCCCTCGCGTACCAGCCGGTGCGCCGCTCCAATAGCCCCTGCCCCCTTACGACCTTGAGGAGGGGCGCGAAGTCGCTTCCCCTCCCTGCGGTGAGGGCTCCGGCGGCGCCCCCGTCGGTGGTCCCTCCGGAGGTTTCGGCGGGGCGCGGTGGCGCGAGCACGGGGGTGCTCGTGGCGTTCGCAATGGCCTGGGGCATGGTCGTTCTCCGGTCGCTGGTCCACCGCAGTCACCTGCGCTGACCTCATAGAACGTAGGAAATTGAGGGCCCCTGCCGCCATGGCGCCACCACCCGGACCGAGCGGGGGGCTGTCCCGGGGCCGGGGT
>NZ_JBJHPC010000189.1:0-11809 GCF_045257485.1 Streptomyces sp. YS-3
GCCCTCGCCCTCCGTCTCGATACGGACCCGCTGGCCCACCCGCAGCAGCCGCAGCCCGCCCGCGTCGAAGGCCTCGGCCCCGAAGCCCACCGGGGTGCCGTCGTCGAGCAGCACACTGCCGCTGCGGGTCTCGAAGTCGTATGTGTACGCGGTCGCCTGCATGGCTGGCAGCCTAGTGCCCCGGCGGGCGGCGTTACCGCCCCGGCGCCGGTACCCGGGGACGGCCTCCACCGCGTCCCGCAGCGCCCCGGTCGCCGGCCCCGCGCCCAGCGCCAGCGCGATCCGCAGGTCCGCTCCGGTGTCCACGTCCCGGCGCACCGAGTCCACGCCGCGCAGCACGATTTCCGCCGCGCCCGACGCCGAATGCGCGGCCCGGGAGGGACCGCCGAATGCGGGGGCCAAATCCACTCCAGGGGCGGCCGAAAGAAATGTCGTCCCGATTCCCGCCGCATCGGCCAGAAATGCGCGCGGAAATACGGAGGCGGCATCCAGTACCCGCCCCAATTCCGCCGGCCGCAACGCGGGCAGATCCGCGTTCAGGGCCGCGACCGCCGCCCCCGGGCGCGTCCGCCGCACCGTGGACACCCCGTGCGCGAGGGCGGCGTTGAGGCCCGCGCGCGGGCGGTCGGCGACGACCCGGGCGCCCAGCGCGGCCAGCTCCGCGCCCGCCAGCGGATCATCCGTGACGACCGCCACATCCCGTACCGCCGGGCAGGTGAGGGCCGCTCCCACGGTGTCCAGGGCGAACGCCAGAGCGAACCGGGGCCGCAGCGCCGCGCCGACCGCGGCCGTGAGCCTGCTCTTCGCCAGCGTCAACGGCTTCAGCGGCACGACCAGCGACCAGCGGCCTGTCGATGCGGTGTTCGTGGCGTCCCCCTCGCTCTCGTCGCTCCCCGTCCGGTCGAACGGACAGCCGCTGGACAGCACGGGGCCCATTGTCACCCGGCCAGGAGCGGGCCCCGCACGGTCGGGGCGTACGGTGTTCTCGACAGACCGGAGGGCCGGGGCGACACTTGCTCCCTGCGCAAGTCGCGTGGTGGCCGACAGTGGTCTGTCCTAGAGGAAGGTGCTCCGAGTGTCCCGCCGCAGAATCGGCTTCTGGTACCGCCTGGCAGCGGTCATCGCCAAACCTCCACTGGTGGTGCTTTTCAAGCGGGACTGGCACGGAATGGAGAACATCCCGGAGGACGGTGGCTTTATCACCGCCGTCAATCACAACTCCTATCTCGACATGTTCTCCTACGGGCACTTCCAGTACAACACCGGACGGGTGCCCCGGTTCCTCGCCAAGGCCGCGCTCTTCAAGGTGCCGGTGGTGGGACCGCTGCTGCGGGGCACCGGCCAGATTCCGGTCTACCGCGAGTCCTCCAACGCCTTCGGCGCCTTCCGGGCCGCCGTCGAGGCGATCGAGCGCGGTGAATGCGTCGTCTTCTATCCCGAGGGCACCCTCACCCGCGACCCCGACATGTGGCCGATGACCGCCAAGACCGGGGTGGCGCGCGCCGCCATGCAGACGAAGGCGCCGGTCATCCCGGTCGCCCAGTGGGGCGCCAACCTGGCGATGCCGCCCTACGCCAAGGAGAAGAAGGTCCGCTTCTTCCCCCGCAAGACCCTCCAGGTGAAGGCCGGTCCGCCGGTCGACCTCGCGCGCTTCTACGACAAGGAGCCCACCCCCGAGGTGCTGCGCGAGGCGACCGAGGCCATCATGGCCGCGGTCACCCGCCAGCTGGAGGAGATCCGGGGCGAGAGCGCCCCCGCGAGGCCGTACGATCCGCGCGAAGTCCGCGCGCAGCAGCGCCGCAAGGCCGCCGGGGAGGGCACCAAGTGACGCACGCCGCCACCAAGGCAGCAGTATTCGGCAACGGCTCCTGGGGTACGGCGTTCGCCATGGTCCTCGCCGACGCGGGCTGCGAGGTGACCCTCTGGGGCCGCCGCCCCGAACTCGCCGAGGCCATCAACACCACCCGCACCAACCCCGACTACCTGCCGGGCATCGAACTGCCCGCCGCGGTACGGGCCACCAGCGATCCCGCCGAGGCCGCCGCCGGCGCCGACTTCACGGTCCTCGCCGTGCCCTCGCAGACCCTGCGCGGCAACCTCGCCGCCTGGACGCCGCTGCTCGCGCCCGGGACCGTCCTCGTCTCGCTGATGAAGGGCGTCGAACTCGGCACCGCCAAGCGGATGAGCGAGGTGATCGAGGAGGTCGCCGGGGTCCCCGCCGACCGCGTCGCCGTGATCACCGGCCCCAACCTCGCCAAGGAGATCGCCCAGCGCCGGCCCGCCGCCGCCGTGGTGGCCTGCCGCGACGAGGCCGTGGCCCAGCGCCTCCAGGCCGCCTGCCACACCCCGTACTTCCGCCCGTACACCAACACCGACGTCGTCGGCTGCGAGCTCGGCGGCGCGGTGAAGAACGTCATCGGGCTCGCCGTCGGCATCGCGGACGGCATGGGCCTGGGCGACAACGCCAAGGGCTCGCTCATCACCCGGGGCCTGGCCGAGACCACCCGGCTCGGCCTGGCGATGGGCGCCGAACCGCTCACCTTCTCCGGCCTCGCGGGCCTGGGCGACCTCGTCGCCACCTGCTCCTCGCCGCTCTCGCGCAACCACACCTTCGGCACCAACCTGGGCCGGGGCATGACGCTCCAGGAGACCATCGCGGTCACCCGGCAGACCGCCGAGGGCGTCAAGTCCTGCGAGTCCGTGCTGGATCTGGCCCGCCGCCACGGCGTCGACATGCCCATCACCGAGACCGTCGTCGGGATCGTCCACGAGGGCAAGCCGCCGGTGGTCGCGCTCAAGGAGCTGATGTCGCGCAGCGCCAAGCCCGAGCGGCGCTGAACCACACGGGTCGAACGGGTACGCTCATCGCGATATGAGCAGCGAGAACCTCCCCCAGAGCCCTGAATCGAGCACCCAGCAGCCGCGCAAGCCGCGGGTGGCCGTCGTGTTCGGTGGCCGCAGCTCCGAGCACGGCATCTCGGTCGTCACCGCCGGTGCCGTGCTGCGCGCCATCGACCGTACGAAGTACGACGTGCTGCCCATCGGCATCACGACGGACGGCCGCTGGGCGCTCACCGCCGACGAGCCCGAGCGGATGGCCATCGCCGACCGCAAGGTGCCCAGCGTCGCCGAGCTCGCCGAGTCCGCCGAGGGCGCCGTGGTGCTCCCGGTGGACCCGAACAACCGCGAGGTCGTGTTCAGCGAGCCCGGCGCGGTCCCCAAGGCGCTCGGCGAGGTCGACGTCGTCTTCCCGGTGCTGCACGGCCCGTACGGCGAGGACGGCACCCTGCAGGGGCTGCTCGAACTCTCCGGTGTCCCCTACGTCGGCTCGGGCGTCCTCGCCTCGGCCGTCGGCCAGGACAAGGACTACATGAAGCGGGTGTTCACCTCCTTCGGGCTGGCCGTCGGCCCCTACCTGGTGATCCGCCCGCGCGAGTGGGAGCAGGACGAGCAGGGCGCCCGCAAGCGGATCGCCGCGTTCGCGGGCGAGCACGGCTGGCCGCTGTTCATCAAGCCGGCCCGGGCGGGCTCCTCCTTCGGCATCACCAAGGTCGACTCCTTCGACGGCCTGGACGAGGCCATCGAGGAGGCGCGGCGCCACGACCCCAAGTTCCTGGTGGAGTCGCTGCTGCGGGGCCGGGAGATCGAGTGCGGCGTCCTGGAGTTCGAGGACGGGCCGCGCGCGAGCGTGCCGGCCGAGATCCCGCCGGTGAGCGACCACGCCTTCTACGACTTCGAGGCGAAGTACATCGACTCGGCCGACGGCATCGTGCCCGCGCCGATCGGTGCCGAGGCGACCGCGGAGGTCCGCCGGCTCGCCGTGGAGGCCTTCGAGGCCGCGTCCTGCGAGGGCCTGGTCCGGGCGGACTTCTTCCTTCAGGAGAACGGCGAGTTCGTGATCAACGAGATCAACACGATGCCGGGGTTCACGCCGATCTCCATGTACCCGCGGATGTGGGAGGCGACGGGCGTGGACTACGCGGAGCTGGTGGACCGCCTGATCGAGGCGGCGCTGCGGCGCTCGACGGGCCTGCGCTAGCCGCCGCCGGCCGCGGCCCGTCCGCGCCCGGCGCGGGCGCTACAGGCTCGCCGGAACCGTCTTCTTGACGGGTCCGGCGAGCTGGGTGAGCCACCCGATGTCTCCGGCGGGCTTCCCGGCCGCCGTCCGCAGGGTGACCTCCACATACGCCTTGCGATAGGTCGTCGTGAAGCGGAAGCCGCCCTTCGACTGCTCCAGGAGCCAGTTGACGCCGTCCACGGTCACCCCGTCCGCCTCGGGATCGTTCATCTTCTCCGGCCGGTCGATCCCGCAGCGCAGTACGATCCCGTCATCGCCCCACCCGGCGGTCAGCTCCGACGCCGGGCTGGGATCGTTCCGCCCGAGCCCGTCGAGCCTCTGGGGCAGCGCCTTGTGCAGCGCGCCGCAGAGCGCGGCGGTCTCCTTCGGCGGGCTGGGAACCGTGATCGTCGCCTTCGCGTCCGTGGAGGAGCAGCCCGCGGCGGCCAGCAGGGCGAGGGCGGCTGCGGGCAGGAGGAGGGACCGGCGGCGAGAGGAAGTCACCGGCCAAGGGTAAGCGGGGGCTACAGATGAACCACCGGGCAGGTCAGAGTGCGGGTGATCCCGTCCACCTGCTGGACCTTGGCGACCACCATGCGGCCCAGCTCGTCGACCGTGTCGGCCTGGGCGCGCACGATCACGTCGTACGGCCCGGTGACGTCCTCGGCCTGGATCACCCCCGGAATCTTTGCGATGGTCTCGGCGACGGTCGACGCCTTGCCCACCTCGGTCTGGATGAGGATGTACGCCTGTACCACGGAACCTCCAGGGCGGCCACGAGGATCATGTCCCCTCCCTACGGCGGGGAGGCCCAAGGGGGGAAGAAAGAGACGCCACGGTATCGCGTCGCCGTGCGCCCGCGGGAGTACCGCGCAGGCGCGGGCGCTCACACATCCGCGTGCGCGCGGCAGAAGTTGACGTATGAGTTGACGGTACCCACCGAGGTGACGGCTCGCGACCGCGAGCGCGCCGGGTCCCAAGGGGTACGAGGATGAGAGGTGGCACGGTGAGAGGCACTGTGGGCGAGTTGGGGGAGTTCGGGCTCATCAGGGAGCTGACCTCCCGGCTCACCTCGACCCCCGCGGTACGGATCGGCCCCGGCGACGACGCCGCGGTCGTGACCGCACCCGACCGCAGGGTGGTGGCGAGCACGGACATCCTTCTGGAGGGCCGCCACTTCCGGCGCGACTGGTCGACCGCGTACGACGTGGGGCGCAAGGCCGCCGCGCAGAATCTGGCCGATATCGCCGCCATGGGCGCGGTCCCCACCGCGCTGCTGCTCGGGCTCGTCGTCCCGGCCGAGCTCCCGGCCACCTGGCCGGTCGAGCTGATGGACGGCATCCGTGACGAGTGCCAGGTCGCGGGGGCGGCCGTGGTCGGCGGCGACGTGGTGCGCGGCGACACCATCACCGTCGCCATCACCGCCCTCGGCGACCTGCGCAACCACGAGCCGGTGACCCGCGGCGGCGCGCAGCCCGGCGACGTGGTCGCGGTCACCGGCTGGCTGGGCTGGTCGGCGGCGGGCTACGCGGTCCTCTCGCGCGGCTTCCGCTCGCCGCGCGCCTTCGTGGAGGCCCACCGCCGTCCGGAGCCGCCGTACCACGCGGGCCCGGCCGCCGCCGGTCTCGGCGCCACCGCCATGACGGACGTCAGCGACGGCCTGGTGGCGGACCTCGGGCACATCGCGGAGGCGAGCAAGGTCCGTATCGACCTGCGCTCGGGGCTGATCGACATCCCGACGCAGATGAGCGACATCGGCCAGGCGGTCGGCGTCGACCCGCTCCAGTGGGTGCTGACCGGGGGAGAGGACCACGCGATCGTCGCGACCTTCCCGCCGGACGTGAAGCTCCCCGCCCGCTGGAGGGTCATCGGGGAGGTCCTCAACCCCTCCGCGCTGCCCCAGGTGACGGTCGACGGGGCCCCCTGGACCGCCAAGGGCGGCTGGGACCACTTCGGGGACGCGGAGTGAACACCGCGCCGCCCCGGGTGCTGACCGTCGCCGGCTCCGACTCCGGCGGCGGCGCCGGCGTCCAGGCCGACCTCAAGACGATGCTGGCCCTGGGCGTCCACGGGATGAGTGTGATCACCGCGGTGACCGCGCAGAACTCGCTGGGCGTCCAGGGTGCCTGGGAGCTGCCCGCCGAGGCGGTCCGGGCGCAGTACCGCTCGGTCGTCGACGACATCGGCGTCCAGGCCGTGAAGACGGGGATGCTCTCCTCGGCCGTCCTGGTGGAGACCGTGGCGGAGCTCCTCGCGGACACGGACGCGCCGGTGGTCGTGGACCCCGTGGGCGTCTCCAAGCACGGGGACGCGCTGCTGGCCGCCGAGGCGCTGGAGTCCGTACGCCGGCTGCTGCTGCCGACGGCGACGGTGGCCACGCCCAACCTGGACGAAGTGGCGCAGCTCACGGGCGTACGGGTGGAGGACGAGGACGGGATGCGGCGGGCGGCGCAGGCGATCCTCGCCCTCGGCCCGCGCTGGGCCCTGATCAAGGGCGGCCACCTGGCGGGCTCGACGTCACCGCAGGCGGTGGACCTGCTCACGGACGGCGCCGAGGAGCACTGGCTCCGGGCCCCTCGCCGGGACAACCGCCACACCCACGGCACGGGCTGCACCCTGGCCTCGGCGCTGGCGTCGTCCCTGGCCAAGGGGGCGCCGGTCCCGGAGGCGGCGCGGGCGGCGAAGGAGTACGTGACGGCGGCGATCGCCTCGGGCTTCGCCCTGGGGGCCGGGATCGGCCCGGTGGACCACGGCTGGCGGCTGCGCACCGGGCGAGAGGCGCAGGAGCCCGCCTGAAGGGCGCGGGAAATCGCGCGACAGCCCGCAGAACCGGACCGCAGCCGCCCGGGAACGACAGAAAGCCGGCCCACCCGAGGGTGGACCGGCATTCTGGGCAACCGGAAAGGCTGCGCTACGACGAAACGTCGGCGTTAGCGCGAGACCTTGCCGGCCTTGATGCACGAGGTGCAGACGTTGAGCCGCTTCGGCGTCCGACCGACCACGGCACGCACGCGCTGGATGTTCGGGTTCCAGCGACGAGACGTACGGCGGTGCGAGTGCGAAATGTTGTTGCCGAAGCCCGGCCCCTTGCCGCAGACGTCGCAGTTGGCAGCCACGGGTCACTCCAAAGACTTCAGATGCACTTACAGTGAAATCCGGCGCACCGGATCAGAGATCTGAGGTGGCTTGCCGGGGGAATGGCCCGACTCTCGCCGGGCAACCGAAGCAGCATACAACGGCTGCTCCCGAGATACGAAACTACCATGACCGGGGCCGCCCCCCTCCCCGGGCCCGAGCCCCTCCCCGGGTCTACCCTGCTGCTGGCCCGCAGCTCACCGGCCGCTCTAGGAGGACACCAGGTGCCGCAGACTCTCGACGCCGTCGCGGTACGCGCCTGGTGCTCGCTGGCCCTGGACGGGCTCGGCCGGGACCGCGAGGAGATCGACGCGGTCAACGTCTACCCCGTCGCGGACGGGGACACCGGCACCAACCTCTATCTGACCTTCGAGTCCGCCCACCAGGCGGTCGAGGCGGTCTTCGCCGCGTACACCGAGGTGCCCGAGACGGCCGACGTCATACGGGCCATGGCCCACGGCGCCCTCCTGGGCGCCCGCGGCAACTCCGGCACGATCCTCTCCCAGCTGCTGCGCGGTATGGCCGAGGTCCTCACCGAACGCGGCACGGACCTCCCGGGAGCCCTGCGCAGGGCGGCCGAGTCGGCGTACGAGGCGGTCGCGCACCCCGTGGAGGGCACGGTCCTGACGGTGGCGACGGCCGCGGCCGAGGCGGCCGGCGCCGCCCGGGACGCCGACGGCGCGGCGGACGGCGACGCGGCGGCCGTGGCGAGCGCGGCCTACGCGGGCGCCCGGCGGGCCCTGGAGAAGACACCCGGCCAGCTCGCGGTGCTGGGCCGCGCCGGGGTYGTGGACGCGGGCGGCTGGGGTCTGGTGACGGTCCTGGGGGCGCTGGCGCAGGCGCTCTCCGGTGAGGTTCCGGCCGTCCGGCACGAGAGACACGCGCCGCYCGACGCGCCCGCCTGCCCGGCCGAGGAGGTCCAGGGGGCGGAGACCGCCGGACCCGCCTTCGAGGTGATCTACCTCCTGGAGGCGGACGACGGGGCGGTGGCACGGCTGCGGGGCCGGCTGGACGCGCTGGGGGACTCCCTGGTGGTCGTCGGCGGCGACGGCCTGTGGAACGTCCACGTCCATGTGGACGACGCGGGCGCGGCCGTCGAGGCGGGCGTGGAGGCGGGCCGCCCGTACCGGATCCGCATCACTCACTTCGGCGCGCACCCCGAGCCGCGCGAACAGGTCCAGCGGGCCGTCGTCGCGGTGGTGCCCGGCGAGGGCCTGGCCGGTCTTTGCGCCGAGGCCGGGGCCACCGCCGTCCTGGCCCGGCCCGGCGAACCCCCGGCCAGCGGCGAGCTCGTCGACGCGATCCGCCGCGCCCACGCGCGCGAGGTGGTCCTGCTGCCCAACGACGCCGAGCTGCGCCACACCGCCGCCGTCGCCGTGGAGCAGGCGCGCGCCGAGGGCGTACGGGTCGCGCTCATCCCCACCCGGTCCGCCGTCCAGGGCCTCGCCGCGCTCGCGGTGCACGCCCCCGACCGCCGCTTCGACGAGGACGTGGTGGCGATGACCGCGGCGGCCGGCGCGACCCGGTACGCGGAACTGGCCGTCGCCGAGCGGCAGTCGTGGACAACGGCGGGCATCTGCCAGGCCGGCGACGTGCTGGGCCTCATCGACGGCGATGTCGCCGTGATCGGCCAGGACCTGGGCCGTACGGCCGTGGCCGTCCTCGACCGGATGCTGGCCGCGGGCGGCGAGCTGGTCACCCTGGTGCGGGCCGCGGACACCCCGGCGGAGCTGGCCCCGGGCATCGAGGCCCATGTGCGCGAGGCCCATCTGGCGGTCGACACGGTCGTCTACGAGGGCGGCAACCAGAGCTCCCCGCTGCTGATCGGCGTCGAGTAACCGACCGGGCCGGCGGTCGCGCCCCGCCGAGTTGTCCACAGGCGGCCGGGGCCTCCTGCGGGATGTCAGTGGCGTGGTGTGCAATGGATCGCGTGCCTGCGCTCGAAGAACCACTGAAGAAGCTGCTCGGCGGACCCACCGCGAAGGTGATGGCCGAGCAGCTCGACCTGCACACGGTCGGCGACCTCCTGCACCACTACCCGCGGCGGTACGAGGAGCGCGGCCAGCTCACCAGACTGGCCGAGCTGCCCCTCGACGAGGACGTCACGGTGGTGGCGCAGGTGGCCGACGCGCGCGTGCACACCTTCAACGGAGGCCGCGGCCAGCGCCTGGAGATCACGATCACCGACGGCAGTGGCCGCCTCCAGCTGGTCTTCTTCGGCCGCGGCATCCACAAGCCGCACAAGGAACTGCTGCCCGGCAGCCGCGCGATGTTCGCGGGCAAGGTGTCGATGTTCAACCGCCGCCTCCAGCTCGCCCATCCCACGTACGCGAAGCTGGCCGCCGACGGCGACGAGGACGGCGACTCCGCCGAGGTGGTCGACTCCTGGGCGGGCGCGCTCATCCCGATCTACCCCGCCTGCAAGGGCCTGGAGTCCTGGAAGATCGCCAAGGCGGTCGACGCGG
Source organism: Streptomyces sp. YS-3 (assembly GCF_045257485.1). Taxonomy (NCBI): domain Bacteria; kingdom Bacillati; phylum Actinomycetota; class Actinomycetes; order Kitasatosporales; family Streptomycetaceae; genus Streptomyces; species Streptomyces sp. YS-3. Next base: position 9,658 of record NZ_JBJHPC010000189.1, read on the forward strand.
TGCTGCCCAGCGCCCGGGAGGCCGTCGACCCGCTGCCCGCGTCCCTGCGCGAGGGCCGGGGATTCGTACCGCTGCCCGAGGCGCTGCTCAAGGTCCACCGGCCGCACACCAAGGACGACGTGGAGCAGGCCCGCCAGCGGCTGAAGTGGGACGAGGCGTTCGTCCTCCAAGTCGCCCTGGCCCGGCGGCGGTACGCGGACGCGCAACTGCCTGCCGTGGCCCGCCGACCCGTCCCCGGCGGCCTGCTCGACGCCTTCGACGCCAAGCTGCCCTTCACCCTCACCGACGGCCAGCAGAACGTCTCCGCGGAGATCTTCGGCGACCTGGCGACCGAACACCCGATGCACCGCCTGCTCCAGGGCGAGGTCGGTTCGGGAAAGACGATGGTCGCCCTGCGCGCGATGCTCGCCGTGGTCGACTCCGGCGGCCAGGCCGCGATGCTCGCCCCCACCGAGGTCCTCGCCCAGCAGCACCACCGCTCCATCACCGAGATGATGGGCGAGCTCGCCGAGGGCGGCATGCTGGGCGGCTCCGACCTCGGTACGAAGGTCGTGCTGCTCACCGGCTCCATGGGCGTCCCCGCCCGCCGGCAGGCCCTGCTCGACCTCGTCACCGGCGAGGCCGGGATCGTGATCGGCACGCACGCGCTGATCGAGGACAAGGTGCAGTTCCACGACCTGGGCCTGGTCGTGGTCGACGAGCAGCACCGCTTCGGCGTCGAGCAGCGCGACGCCCTGCGCGGCAAGGGGCACACCCGGGGGGAGCGGCGGACCCCGCACCTCCTGGTGATGACCGCCACCCCCATTCCGCGCACGGTGGCGATGACGGTCTTCGGCGATCTGGAGACCTCCGTCCTCGACCAGCTCCCGGCCGGGCGCTCGCCCATCGCCAGCCATGTCGTCCCCGCCCAGGACAAGCCGCACTTCCTGGCCCGCGCCTGGGAGCGGGTCCGCGAGGAGGTCGCCAAGGGCCACCAGGGGTACGTGGTGTGTCCGCGCATCGGCGACCTGGCCGACGAGGACGAGAAGAAGGCCGCGAAGAAGAAGGCGGCCGAGGACGAGGCGGAGAAGCGTCCGCCGCTCGCCGTGCTCGACATGGCGGAACAGCTCCGCGCGGGCCCGCTCCAGGGGCTGCGCGTGGAGGTGCTGCACGGCCGGATGCAGCCCGACGACAAGGACGGCGTGATGCGCCGGTTCGCGGCCGGCGAGGTGGACGTGCTGGTCGCGACCACGGTCATCGAGGTGGGGGTGAACGTGCCGAACGCCACCGCGATGGTGATCATGGACGCGGACCGGTTCGGTGTCTCGCAGCTGCACCAGCTGCGCGGCCGTGTCGGGCGCGGCTCCGCCCCCGGTCTGTGCCTGCTGGTGACCGAGATGCCGGAGGCGAGCGCGGCCAGGGCCCGGCTGAACGCGGTGGCGGCGACCCTGGACGGCTTCGAGCTCTCCCGGATCGACCTGGAGCAGCGGCGCGAGGGCGATGTGCTGGGCCAGGCCCAGTCCGGGGTGCGCTCCTCGCTGCGGATGCTCGCGGTCATCGAGGACGAGGAGGTGATCGCGGCGGCCCGCGAGGAGGCGGTGGCGGTGGTGAGCCGGGACCCGGACCTGGAGGGGCTGCCCGCGCTGCGGACGGCTCTGGACGCGCTGCTGGACAAGGACCGGGAGCAGTACCTCGACAAGGGCTGAGCCGTACCTCGACAAGGACTGACCGGTGGGGCGCGCGGGCCGCGTCCGCGCCGGGTTCTGAGAAACTGGGGGACACCAGTGACACCCGTACACCGACAAGGACTCAGATGACCCGCGTGATCGCCGGCCGGGCCGGCGGACGCCGCCTGGCCGTTCCGCCGGGCAACGGCACCCGCCCCACCTCCGACCGCGCGCGCGAGGGGCTCTTCTCCACCTGGGAGGCCCTGCTCGGCACGCTGGAGGGCATCCGGGTCGCCGATCTGTACGCCGGGTCGGGCGCGGTCGGCCTGGAGGCGCTCTCCCGGGGCGCCTCGCACGCGCTGCTGGTGGAGGCCGACGCGCGGGCCGTGAAGACCGTCCGCGACAACGTGCGCGTACTGGGCCTTCCGGGCGCCGAGGTACGTAACGGAAAAGCGGAGCAGATCGTTGCGGGCCCCGCCCCCGAAACCCCCTTCGACGTGGTGTTC
>NZ_JBJHPC010000190.1:0-11676 GCF_045257485.1 Streptomyces sp. YS-3
GAACCCGCCCGCCCGTCCGGATCGCGGACCTCGGCTGCGGCCCGGGCAACGTCACCGCCCTGCTCACCGACCGCTGGCCGGACGCCCGGGTCACCGGCTTCGACCTCTCGCCCGAGATGCTCGCCCAGGCCGACAAGGACCACGCGGGCACCACCCCGGGCGGCGGCTGGCTGGACTTCCGCCCGGCCGACCTCGCCCACTGGACCCCCGAGGAGCCGTACGACCTGATCGTCTCCAACGCGGCCCTCCAGTGGGTCCCCAACCACCCCGAGTCCTTCGCCTGCTGGATCGAGGGCCTCACCCCCGGCGGCACCCTCGCCTTCCAGGTCCCCGGCAACTTCACCTCGCCCAGCCACGCCCTGCTCGGCGAGCTCTGCGAGTCGCCGCGCTGGCGCGGGCGGCTGGGCGAGCACGGCCGCCGCTACGTCCACATCCTCAGCCCCGCCGAGTACCTGCTGCGCCTGACCGACCTGGGCTGCGAGGCGGACGTGTGGGAGACGACGTACTCCCAGCTGCTGCCCGGCGAGGACCCGGTCCTGGACTGGGTCAAGGGCACCGCCCTGCGCCCGGCCCTGACCGCCCTCGCCGACGACGAGGAGGCCACCGGGGCCTTCCTCGCCGAATACCGCGACCTGCTGCGCCGCGCCTACCCGCCGGGCCCGCACGGCACGGTCTTCCCCTTCCGCCGCATCTTCGCGGTGGCCCGCAGGAAGGACCGCTGACGCCCGCCGCCGCACGGCTCCCCGAGCCGTCGTAGCGGCCCGGACACGCCGGTTCCCCGCGCCCCTCGGGGACGCGGGGAACCGGTGCGGAACTCCTAGTACAGGTCGTTGTAGGTGTTCCAGCCGTCGCCCAGCTTCACCCGGGACTTGAAGCCGCCGTAGCCGTTGGAGTCGTAACGGAACGCCTCACCGCGGGAGTTGGTGGCGATCAGGTCCGCCCGGCCGTCGCCGTTGAGGTCGCCGGGGGCCGCGATGGTGCGGAACTGCTGCCAGCCGGGGCCGACGTAGACGCGCGACCGGAACGGGGCCGAGGAGGACCCGGTGCCCGCGTACAGGTACAGCTTGCCGTCGCCGGTGCGCGCGACGATGTCGGTCAGGCCGTCCCCGGTGAGGTCGCCCGCGCCGACGATCCGGTCGTAGCCGTTCCAGCCGCCGCCGATCTTGAGGCGGGAGGCGAACCCGGTGCCCTCGCCGTTGCCGCGCTGGAGCCACAGGGTGCCCGAACCGTCACGGCTGAGCAGGTCGCCCTTGCCGTCGTTGTTGAGGTCGCCGGGGCCCACGACCAGGTTGTAGCCGCCCCAGCCGCCGCTGATGTAGTTGCTGTCGGCGTACAGGTTGTTCTCGTAGACCTCGAACAGCTCGGGGTCGTTGTCGGCGTCCAGCGAGGACGCGTAGCCCATGTGCGAGCCGAGCCAGCCGCCGTCGTCGCTCACCTTCTGGCGGGCGCTCAGCGTGCCGTTGTTGCGGGCGTAGTAGTAGTACAGCGTCCCCTTGGCGTCCCGGCCCATCAGGTCGCTCTTGCCGTACGTGGTGTTGCCGCCCTGCGAGGCGAACACGGACGAGACGTACCAGCCGCCGCCGCCCGGGATCCGGTCCGCGAAGTTGCCCTTGCCGTCGGCGAGGTAGAGGTTGAGCGTGCCGCCGGGGGTGCGCGCGGCGATGTCGGCGAGGCCGTCGCTGTTGGTGTCGTCCACGGGCACGATCTGGTTGTACGCGTCCCAGCCGCCGCCGACGCGGACGCGCGACCGCAGCGGGTCGGCGGCGTCGCCGGTGCCCGCGTAGAAGTACAGGTCGCCGCCGGGCGTGCGGGCCACGACGTCCCCGAGGCCGTCGCCGTTCATGTCGTTGGCGCCGACCAGCTGGTCGTAGGCCTGCCAGCCGCCGCCGACCCGGACCTTGGAGGCGAACGGGTCGCCGGTGGCGCTGCCGTTGCCCAGGTACAGGTACAGGTCGCCGGAGGGCGTGCGGGCCATCAGGTCGTACTTGCCGTCGCCGTTGACGTCACCGGGGGCGAAGAGCTTGTTGTAGGCGTTCCAGCCCTGGCCGGTCCAGGTGGCGTACGACGTGCCGCCGGTGCCCGCGCCCGCGTACAGCGACAGGGTCCCGGTGGGGGAGACGGTCAGCAGCTCGGGGGAGCCGTCGCCGTCCAGGTCGCCGGGGGCGATCAGGTCCTTGTACGCGCCGAAGTAGTTGGCGAACTCCAGGCCCTGCTTGCCCGTCTCCAGGTAGGCCTTGCCGTTGATCGCGCGGTAGAGGATGTCGCCCGAGCCGTCCTTGTCGACGTCCAGACGGGGCTTGAGCGGGGTGGCCGCGGCGGCGCCGGACCGCTTGGAGTGCTGCGGCAGCGTGAGCGACGGCTGCGCGTCGAGGCGGGGCGCGGCCGGCTTCACGGCCGTGTGCGGCGCCTTCGGCGCCTCGTCGGCCGAGGCGGTGCCGGAAAGGAGCATGCCGGCCGAGAGTGCCAGGGCGGTGCAGGCCGCGAGGCGGCCGGGGCGCGAGATGCGCACAGAAGACAAAATTCCCCCCAGGGAATATGCGGGTGGAACCGGGTGGAATTCATCGCGGATCACGCGGAATGCGGAGCACGCGGGAACAGCCCTCGCGGGGCCCATACGCGGCGCGTCGACGAGACGTCGAGGCGCGCACGGCCGCTCACGAGAGAATGCCCAAATCCCCCCCGGGAATGTGCGTGAAGCCTACAGCCGATACGCATGTGGTTGAAGTGGAAAATGGGCCACGAGAGAACTCGCGACCCATTCGAGATCTTTACGATCCGCCACCACCGCCCGGCTTCCGTCGGCTTCCGCCCGGTCTCCGCTCAGCTCCTGCGGTGCCCTATCAGCCGGGGCTTCTGCTCCAGCCCGTCCAGGCCGTGCCAGGCCAGGTTCACCAGGTGCGCGGCGACCTCGGCCTTCTTCGGCTTGCGCGCGTCCAGCCACCACTGCCCGGTCAGCGCGACCATCCCGACCAGCGCCTGCGCGTACAGCGGGGCCAGCTTCGGGTCGAAGCCGCGGGCCTTGAACTCCAGGCCGAGGATGTCCTCGACCTGGGTCGCGATGTCGGAGATCAGCGAGGCGAAGGTGCCCGTCGACTGCGCCACGGGCGAGTCCCGCACCAGGATGCGGAACCCGTCCGTGTACTTCTCGATGTAGTCGAGCAGCGCGAACGCGGCCTGCTCCAGGAGCTCGCGCGGATGTCCCGCCGTCAGCGCGCCCGTCACCCCCTCCAGGAGCGAGCGCATCTCACGGTCGACCACCACCGCGTACAGCCCCTCCTTGCCGCCGAAGTGCTCGTACACCACCGGCTTGGAGACGCCGGCCTTCGCCGCGATCTCCTCCACGGAGGTGCCCTCGAAGCCCTTCTCGGCGAAGAGCGTGCGGCCGATGTCCAGCAACTGCTCCCGGCGCTCGGCACCCGTCATCCGGGTACGACGGGTCCGCCGGGGTCGTTCGGTGCCCGCCGAGCCGTTACTGCTGGTCGCGCGGGTGGTGCTGGAGTCGGTCGCCACGTCCTCCATCATGCCGCCTCGGCGGCCTTGTCCTTACGGGCGCTCTCCTCGTGGGCCTTCTCCATCCGCCGGGACGGCGCGCCGGGCTCGCTGCGCTTGGCGTCGAGCCGGTCCTCGGTGGGCCAGCGCACGTCGTACGCCCAGCCCAGCTGCTCGCACCAGCGGATGATCCGGGCGCTGGAGTCGATCTGGCCGCGCATCACACCGTGCCGGGCCGAGGTCGGGTCGGCGTGGTGCAGGTTGTGCCAGGACTCGCCGCACGACAGGACCGCCAGCCACCACACGTTCCCGGAGCGGTCACGGGACTTGAACGGGCGCTTGCCCACCGCGTGGCAGATGGAGTTGATCGACCAGGTCACGTGGTGCAGCAGCGCGACCCGCACCAGCGAGCCCCAGAAGAACGCGGTGAACGCGCCCCACCACGACATCGTCACCAGACCGCCCACGATCGGCGGAATGGCCAGCGAGAGGATCGTCCAGTAGACGAAGTCGCGGGAGATCCGGCGGATCGCCGGGTCCTTGAGCAGATCCGGCGCGTACTTCTCCTGCGAGGTCTGCTCCTCGTTGAACATCCACGCGATGTGGGCCCACCACAGGCCCTTCATCAGCGCGGGCAGCGTCTCGCCGAACCGCCACGGAGAGTGCGGGTCGCCGTCCGCGTCGGAGAACTTGTGGTGCTTGCGGTGGTCGGCCACCCAGCGCACCAGCGGCCCCTCGACCGCCATGGAACCGGCCACCGCGAGGGCGATCCGCAGCGGGCGCCTGGCCTTGAAGGAGCCGTGCGTGAAGTACCGGTGGAAGCCGATCGTGACACCGTGGCAGCCCAGGTAGTACATGAACACCATCAGGCCGAGGTCCAGCCAGCTGACACCCCAGCCCCAGGCCAGCGGCACCGCGGCGAGCAGCGCCACGAACGGCACGACGATGAAGAGCAGCAGCGCGATCTGTTCCACGGACCGTTTGCTCTCACCCCCGCGCGTCGCGGAGGAACCCGGCGGCTCGGTGGCCGGATCGATGAGGTCGGGGCTTGTGGTCATATGGGGATCCCCCCGTGGGGTGAGTGAAGAGACGAGAGGCCCTGGCTACGGATCCGTAACCTACGGCGACGTAAGTATGGCAGTGCCCCGCCGCCGTACAAGAGGGCACAAGAGGGCCGTGGACCGCGTCGCACGTATGGACACCTATCCTGGGTCTCGTCGGACAGCGCGGTCCGCAAGCCTCCAGTACCCCTCCAGACGTGCTCAAACACTGCAAGGAGCCGCACCTGTGAGCAGTGCCGACCAGACCCACGCCGCCAGCCCCGAGCTTCGCGCCGACATCCGCCGACTGGGTGATCTCCTGGGCGAGGCGCTCGTCCGCCAGGAAGGACCCGAGCTCCTGGAGCTCGTCGAGCGCGTGCGCGCCCTCACCCGTACGGACGGCGAGGCCGCCGCCGAGCTGCTCGGCGGCACCGAGGTGGAGACCGCCGCCAAGCTCGTCCGCGCCTTCTCCACCTACTTCCACCTCGCCAACGTCACCGAGCAGGTGCACCGCGGCCGTGAGCTGCGCGCCCACCGGGCCGCCGAGGGCGGGCTGCTCGCCCGCACCGCCGACATGCTCAAGGACGCCGACCCCGAGCACCTGCGCGAGACGGTCCGGAACCTGAACGTGCGCCCGGTCTTCACCGCGCACCCCACCGAGGCGGCCCGCCGCTCCGTCCTCAACAAGCTGCGCCGGATCGCCGCCCTCCTGGAGACCCCGGTCACCGAGGCCGACCGGCGCCGCGTCGACCTCCGGCTCGCCGAGAACATCGACCTCATCTGGCAGACCGACGAGCTGCGCGTGGTGCGCCCCGAGCCCGCCGACGAGGCCCGCAACGCCATCTACTACCTGGACGAGCTGCACGCCGGCGCGGTCGGCGACGTCCTGGAGGACTTGGCGGCCGAGCTCGGCCGGGTCGGTGTGGAGCTGCCCGCCGGCACCCGCCCGCTCACCTTCGGCACCTGGATCGGCGGCGACCGCGACGGCAACCCCAACGTGACCCCGCAGGTCACCTGGGACGTACTGATCCTCCAGCACGAGCACGGCATCAATGACGCGCTCGAAGTGATCGACTACCTGCGCGGACTGCTCTCGAACTCAATCCGGTACGCGGGCGCCACCGACGAGCTCCTCGCCTCCCTCCAGGCCGACCTGGAGACGCTCCCCGAGATCAGCCCCCGCTACAAGCGGCTCAACGCGGAGGAGCCCTACCGGCTCAAGGCGACCTGCGTACGCCAGAAGCTCGTCAACACCAAGGAGCGGCTCGCCAAGGGCACCCCGCACCGGCCCGGCCGCGACTACCTGGGCACCTCCGAGCTCCTGGCGGACCTCACCCTCATCCAGACGTCGCTGCGGGCCCACCGCGGCGAGCTGTTCGCGGACGGCCGGATGGACCGCACCATCCGCACCCTCGCCGCCTTCGGCCTCCAGCTCGCCACCATGGACGTCCGCGAGCACGCCGACGCCCACCACCACGCGCTCGGCCAGCTCTTCGACCGCCTCGGCGAGGAGTCCTGGCGGTACGCGGACATGCCGCGCGAGTACCGCCAGAAGCTGCTGGCCAAGGAGCTCCGCTCGCGGCGCCCGCTGGCCCCCACGCCCGCGCCGCTGGACGAGGCCGGCCAGAAGACCCTGGGCGTCTTCGGCACGATCAAGGAGGCCTTCGAGCGGTTCGGCCCCGAGGTCATCGAGTCGTACATCATCTCGATGTGCCAGGGCGCCGACGACGTCTTCGCCGCGGCCGTCCTCGCCCGCGAGGCCGGACTCGTCGATCTGCACGGCGGCTGGGCGAAGATCGGCATCGTGCCGCTCCTGGAGACCACCGACGAGCTGCGCGCCGCCGACGTCATCCTCGACGAGATGCTGGCCGACCCCTCCTACCGGCGGCTCGTCTCGCTCCGCGGCGACGTCCAGGAGGTCATGCTCGGCTACTCCGACTCCTCCAAGTTCGGCGGCATCACCACCTCGCAGTGGGAGATCCACCGCGCCCAGCGCCGGCTGCGCGACGTGGCCCACCGCTACGGCGTGCGGCTGCGGCTCTTCCACGGCCGCGGCGGCACCGTCGGCCGCGGCGGCGGCCCCTCGCACGACGCGATCCTCGCGCAGCCCTGGGGCACCCTGGAGGGCGAGATCAAGGTGACCGAGCAGGGCGAGGTCATCTCCGACAAGTACCTCATCCCCTCGCTCGCCCGCGAGAACCTGGAGCTGACGGTCGCGGCCACCCTCCAGGCCTCCGCCCTGCACACCGCCCCGCGCCAGTCCGACGAGGCGCTGGCCCGCTGGGACGCGGCGATGGACACGGTCTCCGACGCCGCCCACGCGGCCTACCGCAAGCTGGTCGAGGACCCCGACCTGCCCGCGTACTTCTTCGCCTCCACCCCCGTCGACCAGCTCGCCGAGCTGCACCTGGGCTCGCGTCCCTCGCGCCGCCCGGACTCCGGCGCGGGTCTGGACGGGCTGCGGGCGATCCCGTGGGTGTTCGGCTGGACCCAGTCGCGGCAGATCGTCCCCGGCTGGTTCGGTGTGGGCTCGGGTCTGAGGGCGCTGCGCGAGGCCGGTCTGGACACCGTCCTGGACGAGATGCACGAGCAGTGGCACTTCTTCCGGAACTTCATCTCCAACGTGGAGATGACGCTCGCCAAGACCGATCTGCGGATCGCCCGCCACTACGTGGACACCCTGGTGCCCGACGAGCTCAAGCACGTCTTCGCCGACATCGAGGCCGAGCACGCCCTCACCGTCAGCGAGGTCCTGCGGATCACCGGCGGCGACGAACTGCTCGGCTCGCACCCGGTGCTCCAGCAGACCTTCGCCATCCGCGACGCCTACCTGGACCCGATCTCCTACCTCCAGGTGTCCCTGCTGGCGCGCCAGCGCGCCGAGGCCGAGCGCGGCGAGAGCCCCGACCCGCTGCTCGCGCGGGCTCTGCTGCTGACCGTCAACGGTGTGGCGGCGGGCCTGCGCAACACCGGCTGACCCGGCCACGCGGACACGGCGAAGCCCCGGCGGCCTTACGGCTGCCGGGGCTTCTCCCTTGCGCGGGTCAGGAGTTGTACGTCGACTGCGCCCGCTCCAGACCCTCGATGACCAGCGCCTCGACGGCGTCGGCCGCGCGGTCCACGAAGTAGTCGAGTTCCTTGCGCTCGGTCGAGGAGAAGTCCTTCAGGACGAAGTCCGCGACCTGCATCCGGCCCGGCGGGCGGCCGATGCCGAAGCGCACCCGGTGGTAGTCCGGGCCGAAGGACTTGGTCATCGACTTCAGACCGTTGTGGCCGTTGTCGCCGCCGCCGAACTTCAGCCGCAGCACCCCGTAGTCGATGTCCAGCTCGTCGTGGACGGCGACGATGTTCTCGACCGGCACCTTGTAGAAGTCGCGCAGCTGGGTGACGGGACCGCCGGAGAGGTTCATGTACGACAGCGGCTTGGCCAGGACCACCCGGCGGTTGAGGGGCCCGGCCGGGCCGATCCGGCCCTCGACGACCTGGGCGCGCGCCTTGTGCGTCTTGAACTTGCCGCCGATACGGGAGGCGAGCAGGTCGGCCACCATGAAGCCGACGTTGTGCCGGTTCCCCGCGTACTCGGGACCGGGGTTGCCCAGGCCCACGACCAGCCAGGGCGCGTTCGCATCCGTGGTCATCTCCGCTGCGTCTCTCTTCCGTGCCGACAGGAAAAAACGGGGTGGCGGGCCGCAGTGGCCCGCCACCCCGTCAGGCAGAGCGTACGGCTCAGGCCTCGGCGGACTCGCCCTCGGCCGACTCCGCGGCCGGCTCCTCGGCCTGCGCCGACAGGATCTGCACGACGACGGCCTCGGGGTCGGTGGCCAGCGTGGTGCCCTTGGGCAGCGGGACGTCCTTGGCGAGGATGGACGCGCCGGCCTCCAGGCCCGCGATGGAGACGGTGACGGAGGTCGGGATGTGGGTCGCCTCGGTCTCGACGGAGAGCGTGTTCAGCACGTTCTCGACGAGGAAGCTGCCCGGGGCCAGGTCGCCCTCGGTCTCGACCGCGACCTCGACCGTGACCTTCTCGCCGCGGCGGACGAGCAGCAGGTCGACGTGGACCAGGTAGCCCTTGATGGCGTCACGCTGGACGGCCTTCGGGATCGCCAGCTCGTTCTTGCCGTCGATGTCCAGGGAGAGCAGGACGTTGGGGGTACGCAGGGCGAGCAGCAGCTCGTGGCCCGGCAGGGTGACGTGGACCGGCTCGGTGCCGTGGCCGTAGACGACCGCGGGAACCTTGTTGGCGCGGCGGATGCTGCGGGCGGCGCCCTTGCCGAACTCGGAACGGACCTCGGCGGCGAGCTTGACCTCGGACATGTGCACTCCTCGTATAAGCAGGTGGGAAAAGGTGGCCGTTACCCGGCCACGACTGGCCTGCTACGAAGAGCGCGTCGATAACGGACCGCCGTACCGGAAACAGGTACGGCCTCCCTCGCCGAGCAACTCGATGAGTCTACCCGGCCGGGAGGCCGCACCCAAAAGGATCTTCTGTGACCCCGGTGACCTGTGGCTCCGGTGCCTACTGCTCCTCGAAGAGGCTGGTGACCGAACCGTCCTCGAAGACCTCGCGGACCGCGCGGGCGATCGACGGGGCGATGGAGAGGACGGTGACCTTGTCCAGCTCCAGGTCGGCCGGGTCGGGCAGCGTGTTCGTGAAGACGAACTCGCTGACCTTGGAGTTCTTCAGACGGTCGGCGGCAGGGCCGGACAGGATGCCGTGCGTGGCCGTCACGATGACGTCCTCCGCGCCGTGCGCGAACAGGGCGTCGGCGGCGGCGCAGATCGTGCCACCGGTGTCGATCATGTCGTCGACCAGGACGCAGACGCGGCCCTCGACGTCACCCACGACCTCGTGGACGGTCACCTGGTTGGCGACGTCCTTGTCACGGCGCTTGTGCACGATCGCCAGCGGCGCGTCCAGCCGGTCGCACCAGCGGTCGGCGACGCGCACGCGGCCCGCGTCCGGCGAGACGATCGTCAGCTTGGAGCGGTCCACCTTGGCGCCCACGTAGTCCGCGAGGACCGGCAGCGCGGTGAGGTGGTCGACCGGGCCGTCGAAGAAGCCCTGGATCTGGTCGGTGTGCAGATCGACCGTGAGGATCCGGTCGGCACCCGCCGTCTTCAGGAGGTCCGCGATGAGCCGGGCGGAGATCGGCTCGCGGCCCTTGTGCTTCTTGTCCTGGCGGGCGTACCCGTAGGACGGCACGATCACGGTGATGGAGCGGGCCGACGCGCGCTTCAGCGCGTCGATCATGATCAGCTGCTCCATGATCCACTTATTGATCGGAGCCGTGTGGCTCTGGATCAGGAAGCAGTCCGCGCCACGCGCCGACTCCTGGAAGCGGACGTAGATCTCACCGTTGGCGAAGTCGAAGGCCTTCGTCGGCACGAGGCCGACACCCAGCTGGTGCGCGACCTCCTCGGCCAGCTCGGGGTGGGCGCGGCCGGAGAAGAGCATCAGCTTCTTCTCGCCGGTCGTCTTGATCCCGGTCACAGCACTGTCTCCTCAGAGGTGTTTTCTGCTGCTGAGCCCGCGCGGTCCCTTGGCGACGAGCCAGCCGAATCGTGTGCGCCTATCACGGTACGCCGTGACAGGCGCAGATGTTTCCGGTCAGTTTTCGCCAACGGCCTCTTCGGAAGCGGCGGCAGCCGCCTGCGCGGCGGCGCTGCCCGGCCGCTTGCGGGCCACCCAGCCCTCGATATTCCGCTGCTGGCCACGGGCCACGGCCAGCGAACCCGCGGGTACGTCCTTGGTGATGACCGACCCCGCCGCCGTGTAGGCACCGTCCCCCACTGTGACAGGAGCAACAAACATGTTGTCCGAACCCGTCTTGCAGTGCGAGCCGATCGTGGTGTGGTGCTTGGCCTCGCCGTCGTAGTTCACGAACACACTGGCAGCGCCGATGTTCGAGTACTCACCGATCGTCGCGTCACCCACGTACGACAGGTGCGGCACCTTGGTGCCCTCGCCGATCGTCGCGTTCTTCGTCTCGACGTACGTACCGATCTTCGCCTTCACCCCGAGACGGGTGCCGGGCCGCAGATAGGCGTACGGACCCACCGACGCGCCCTCGCCGATCTCCGAGTCGTACGCCACAGTGTTGTCCACGCGCGCGCCCGCGCCGACCTGGGTGCCGGTCAGCCGGGAGTTCGGACCCACCTCCGCGCCGCGGCCCAGATGCGTGGCGCCGAGCAGCTGGGTGCCCGGGTGGACGAGCGCGTCCTGCTCGAAGGTGACGGTCACGTCGATGAACGTGGTGGCCGGGTCCACGACCGTGACACCCGCGAGCATCGCCCGCTCCAGCAGACGGTCGTTGAGCAGCCGGCGCGCCTCCGCGAGCTGCACCCGGTTGTTGATCCCCAGGATCTCCCGGTGGTCCCCGCCGACCGAGGCGCCCACCCGGTGCCCGGCCTCGCGCAGGATGCCGAGGACGTCGGTGAGGTACTCCTCGCCCTGGCTGTTGTCCGTACGGACCTTGCCCAGCGCGTCCGCGAGCAGCGCGCCGTCGAACGCGAACACCCCGGAGTTGATCTCCCGGATCGCCCGCTGCTCCTCGGTCGCGTCCTTGTGCTCGACGATCGCGGTGACGGTGCCGGAGGCCGCGTCGCGCACGATCCGGCCGTAGCCGGTCGAGTCGGGGACCTCGGCGGTCAGCACGGTGACGGCGTTGCCGTCCTTCTCGTGCGTACGCGTCAGGGCGGCCAGGGTGTCGCCGGTCAGCAGGGGTGTGTCACCGCAGACCACGACGACGGTGCCCTCGATGGACTGGCCGAGCTCCTCCAGCGCCATCCGGACCGCGTGACCGGTGCCGTTCTGCTCGTGCTGGACGGCGGTGCGCACTGAGGCGTCGATCGCGGCGAGGTGGGCGCCGACCTGCTCGCGCGCGTGGCCGACGACCACGACGAGGTGCTCGGGGTCGAGCTCGCGGGCGGCGGCCACGACGTGACCGACGAGCGAGCGCCCGCAGATCTCGTGCAGGACCTTGGGGGTGGCCGACTTCATACGGGTGCCCTCACCCGCGGCGAGGACGACGACGGCCGCCGGTGGGGTATCCCCAGTTCGAGCCGAGCCGAGAACTTGGGGAAGAGTGGCGCTCACGGGAATGCCCTTCGGCTTTGTGTGGTGGACATCCGCAGGATACCGGGGGGT
>NZ_JBJHPC010000020.1:0-32506 GCF_045257485.1 Streptomyces sp. YS-3
CTCCAGGGCCAGGTGGCGAGGGTGGTGTGCATCAGCCGGGCGGCGGTGGAGAGTCGGCTGTCGGCGGCGCGGTGGAGCGTAAGGGTGCGGCGGCAGGCGGGGTCGTCGATGCCGATCCAGGCGCCCGGTGCGCTGGTGTCGGCGCCGCGGGCCATGGCCGGGATGAGGGTGAGGCCGATGCCGGCGCTGACCAGGCCGGCGAGGGCGGCCGGTTCGTCGCCCTCGCAGACGATCCGCGGAGTCAGATCGTGGCTCGCGAAGAGCCGGTCGAGCAGGCGGCGCTGCCAGTGGCCGGGCCGTGAGATCACGAACGGTTCCTCGCGCAGTTCCCCGACACTCACGCGGGCGCGGGATGCGAGCCGGTGGCCGGGCGGCGCGGCCAGCCAGACGGGTTCGTCGTGCAAGTGGACGCTGTCCAGTCCGTCGTCCGGGATCGGCTGGGAGGCGACGCACAGGTCGACCTCGCGGGCGCGCAGGGCGCGGTGCATGTCGGCGGCCGGCATCTGGTGCAGTTCGACGTCGATATCGGGGTGGGCGTCCTTGTAGGCGGCGAGTGGGCCGGTGATGGTCAGGAACGTCTCCGAGGCCAGCCGTACACCGCCGACGCCCTCCCGGGCCGCCTCCGCCACAGCGCGGCGTCCCGCTTCCAGCTCCCCGAGGGAGCGCTCGACGTGATCGCGGAACAGCCGCCCCGACTCGTTGAGCCGGAGACGGCCCGCCCTGTCGAAGAGCGGTGCGTCGAGTTCGGACTCCAGCCGTGCGATGGTGCGGCTCAACGAGGGCTGAGCGACGCGCAGTTCCCTGGCTGCCCGGCTGAGGTGCTCCAGCCGGGCGACCACGAGGAACTGTTCGAGCGCGTGCAGGTCCATCGTTCTCCTCTTCCCTCCCATAGCCCGGTCGCACAGCCCGGGTTGCATAGCCCGAACGACATAGCAGCATAGCAATATTGATCTTTGACGTGATGCCTCGTCAGGCATGACCGTTGGGGTGTGACCAGTACAGATGAACGCCCCCCGACCACCGTGCGACCCACCGGCGTTGCCGGACGGCTCTTCCGGGCGACGGTGACAGCACACACCCTTGCGGCCTTCGGCCAACCGGTCTTCGCAGGCGTCTACCTCACCGGAGAGATCGGCGGCCTCGACTGGCACGCCCGCGGCGCCGACGTCGTGTTCTCGCTCGGACTGCTGCAAGCCGCCGTCGGCGCTGCGGCCTCGGCGCGGACGCGCCGCCTGTGGCCGGCGGTGGCGTCGGTGTTGATCCTTGCGGCCGAGACGGGCCAGTACTTCGCGGGATTGTCCGGCCTCCTCTGGGTGCATCTTCCCCTCGGCGTGATGATCATCGCCGTACTGGCCGTGCTGTCCGCCGCGGTCTGGGTGCGGCCCCTTCCGAATCTCGCCGTGACCGACCAGGCGGAAGGCACGGGCGAGCTCCGGCGGGACGGGAACCATGTCTGAGCGCTCGCGACTCCTCCCCCAGGACGGCTGGAGCAACGCAGAGTGGACCCGCCGCCGCGTACTCGGGCTCGGCGGCGCGCTGGGGCTGGCCACGGCGGGCGGGCTGGCGCTCTCCGGCGCCATGGCCCACCGCCCGGCGAGCACCGGGAACCAGCTGCGCAGTGCCGTGCCTCTGCCCAAGCCCTACACAGTGCCCCTGCCGATCCCGACCGTCCTCAAGCCGTCTCGCACCTCCGGAGGCATCGACCGGTACGAGATCACGCAGCAGCAGGTGTACGCGGAGATCCTTCCCGGGATCCGCACGGGCCTATGGACGTACGACGGCACCTTCCCCGGCCCGACGATCGAGTCCCGCCGCGGACGAACGGCCACCGTGGCGCACCGCAACGAGCTGCCGGTGCCGACCGTGGTGCATCTGCACGGCGGGCGCACCCCTGCCGCCTCCGACGGCTACCCCACCGACCTCGTCCTGCCGCTCGACCGGTCCGGTCCCGCACCCCACCACCAGAACCAGCACCACACCAGCGGACACGCCATGCCCGACCCTCGCGCGGTCACGAGCCGGACCACGCGTGAGTACACCTACCCCATGGACCAGCGCGCCGCGATGCTCTGGTACCACGACCACCGCATGGACTTCACGGCCCCGGCGATCTGGCGCGGTCTGGCCGGGATGCACATCATCCGCGACGACACCGAGGACTCCCTCGACCTGCCCCGCGGGGACCACGAACTGCCGCTCATGATCGCCGACCGGTCGTTCGCCTCCGACGGCTCCTTGGCCTACCCGTCCCTCGATCCTGCACTGCACGACCGGCCCGGCGTGCGGGCCCCGTACGCGGCCGGCGTGCTCGGCGACGTGATCCTCGTCAACGGCGCACCGTGGCCCATCCACGAGGTCGACACGTCCCGATACCGGCTGCGGCTGCTCAACGCCTCCAACGCCCGGCATTACAGGATCGAGGCCGTCACCGACGACGGTCGGCGCCTGGACCTGGTGCAGATCGGCGCGGACCAGGGCCTGCTCGCCGCCCCCGTCACCCACACCGGCCTGCCGATCGCACCGGCGGAACGCTACGACGTGGTGGTCGACTTCGCGGGCCTGCCGGTCGGCAGCCGGGTGCGTCTGGTCAACCGGCTCGGCAACGGACGTACCCGGGAGGTCATGGCGTTCCGTATCGCGCGCCGCGTCCGCGAAGGCGCCCGCATCCCCCGAGTCCTCGCCGACGACCTGCCTGGCTGGCGGCGCTCCGAGGCAACCGCGGTCCGGGAGTTCTCCTTCCGCGCCGGACAGGCACAGCACGGCCGCGGCTGGGTCATCGGCGGGCGGGCCTTCGACCCCTCGCGCACCGATGTCCGCACCCGGCTCGGAGCCGTGGAGGTATGGCGGTTCGTCGCCGACGTCCATCACCCCGTCCACCTCCACATGGTCGGATTCCGGGTGCTGGCGCGCGGCGGGCGCGCGCCCCTGCCACACGATGCCGGGCTGAAGGACACCATCTCGCTGCGGCCGGGCGAATCGGCCGAGGTCATCACCCGCTTCAACGGGTACCGGGGCCGCTACCTGTTCCACTGCCACAACGCGGAGCACGAGGACATGGGCATGATGGCCAACATCGAAATAACCTGAGGCATCTTCCGACCGGATTTCTCCAGCGGTTTCGCGCCGGCATCCGTAGGATGCGGCCAGATCTTCTCGATCGATGGACACTCACTTGGGGGAAGCGTGTCGTTCGAACAGGAGTGGAATCAGCTCAAGAGCACCGCCGCGCAGAAGCAGGACTCCGGGCGGATGCGGCTCAACCATCTGCCGGACGACGATCGCGGGGGCGGTCCCGTCAACGGCGACCTCGTGGTGAGCCAGCACGACCTGGCCGCCGTCGGTGACGAGGCGTTCAAGCTCCACCAACGGCTCGACACCGACGGGGACCACGCCAAGCAGAGCACGAACGCCGCCGGAGCCGCGATGAAGACGGACTTCGCACTCGGCAACGCCCTCGTCACCGTCGCCGAACACTGGAACAACCAGGTCGACAGCCTGCTCCAGGCCTGCGCGCACATCTCCAACCACCTCGATTACACCAAGAACGCGCACGCGGGCGACGAGTACCACATCGTCACCAGCTTCAGCGCGCTCGACCTCAACCGGGCCTTCGGGGAAGGGAAGCAGGGCTGATGGAACTGGACGCACTCCGATTCGGGAACTTCACCCCGCTCGGCACGGCCGTCTCCGACTGGACGGCGATGATCAGCAAGCTGGAGTCGTTGCGGACGGACGCCCACAACCTGCTGGACGGCAAGTCCCAGAAGGCCAATTGGGCGGGCGCGAACGCCACGGTCACCCGGCAGTTCATCACCCGGACGGCCAACGAGTTCGGGGACGCCGTCACCGAGGCGACCACCATCCGCAACATTCTCCAGGACACGTACAACGAACTCGTCGACTGGCAGCAGAAGCTGAACGAGGCCATCGAGCACGGCCTGAAGAACAATCTGACGGTCGTCGGGACCGGCCACGGCGGGTTCACCGTCACCATGAACATCCACCCGGACCGCGCGGCCAAGGGCACCACGGTGCCCGGGCACTCCATGGCCGACGTCGACAACCTGCGCGACGAGGTCCAGCGCATCCTCAGCAAGGCCACCGAGAGCGACACCAGCGCCGCGCAGGTGCTGACCGCGCTGATGGGGCAGACCCCGCTGGGCTTCTCCGACGCCTCCTACGGCGACCGGGACTCGGCTGCCAAGGCGCTCAAGGACGCGGAGGACCTGGCGAACCTCGTCAAGGGCAAGGGGGACGCCATGACCCCCGAGGAGTTCGACAACCTCACCCGGCAGCTCGGTGTGTACAAGAACGACCGGCTCTTCCAGGAGAAGTTCACCACCACCCTCGGTTCGCGCGGCCTCCTCGACTTCTGGGCCGACCTCTCCGACCCCTCCGACGGAGGCCAACTGCAACGGGCCCGCCTGGACCAGCTGGGCGACCTGCAGAAGAACCTGAGCCTCACCCTGGCCGGGGCCACCCAGACCGACAGCTCCGCGATGCGCACCTGGGAGCAGGAGATGGTCGGTCTGGGCGGCCAGACGATCAGGACGCACGGCACGCAGGTGTACGGCTTTCAGCTGATGAGCAACCTGATGCGGGTCGGTGACTACGGCGACACGTTCCTCAACGACTACGGCAACGCGCTCGTCTCCACCGAGAAGAAGATGCAGTTGCCCGACCACTACTGGAACGGTGGCGTGGGTGGCCCTGCGATGCCGAAGATGAACTTCATCGGGGACGAGTTCGGGCGCGATCCCATGACCGGGTTCATGACCGCCCTGTCCAAGTCACCGGGCGCGGCGACCCAGTTCTTCAATGCGACGGTGCCGCAGGACAACGCGGAGTACGTCCTCAACGGCCGTCACACCTTCGACGACACACCGCTCAACCACGGTGACGGCAACCAGTCCAGGGACGCCACCGGCAAGGCGCTGATCGCAGCCGCCACCGGAGTCGACCCGAACGACCCCAACGCCCGGCCCGTGGACCACACACCCGAGCACCGGCAGGTCCTCGACCGGTCACTGAAATACCTGGCGGCGGCCGGTGACGACTTCGCTCCCGAGTTCCGCGACGACATGGCGATCGTCCTCGGCAACCACTCCGACGAGGTCCACTACTCGATGAGCGCGCTCGCCAACGACCCGAACGACCCGAAGCTGCTCGACCGCGGCCAACTCCTGGAAGTCACCAAGCAGATCTCGCGCAGCCAGGACTCGTACGGAAAGCTCAACGACTTCATGAACCAGGAGATGGTGCGGGACATCTACCAGGACCATCCCAAGGACCCGCACGAGACACTCCAGCGGGCCGGGCAGACCACGGGTTTCCTGGAGGAGGCCCGCTACCAGGCGCTCAAGACCGACAAGCACGACCCGTCCTGGGACGCCAAGTGGATGTACCACGGTTTCGGCGCGGCAGTGAACTTCATTCCCGAGGTCGGCGACATCGCCCAGCGCGGAGTCGACGCGCTGACCTACCAGTGGCAGCTGGACGAGCAGGCCCGTATCAACCACGAGATCCAGGAGCAGAACGGCAAGGTGTTCACGGGCCGGGAGGGTCAGCTCAAGGCGCTGGCCGAGCAGTGGGACAGGGTCAACCCCAACAGCGGCAAGGACGCGTACACGCTGACCAACGAGGCCAGCACCGCCGCCCTCAACGGCAACGCGGCGGCCCAGGGCCTGGCGGGTGACCAGTGACCCGCACGCTCCGCGTTCTCGCTGTGTGCGCCGCGCTGGGTGTCCTCGCCGGCTGCTCCGCTTCCGATGAATACACCGTGCCCGACGCCCTCTGCGGTGTGCCCGTAGGGGCGAAGCCGCTGGCCCCGCTGCTGCCGGACGGACAGAAGCTGGACCAGTCGCGGAAGGACCTCGGTCCCCGGAGCTCCGTCTGCGCGCTCTCCGTGGACAACAAGCAGACGGTGTACCTCACGGACGACGTGACCGACGCGGCCACGGATCCGGTCGCCGTGCAGCACAGCACCCTGGTACGGATGGGCAATCCGCAGAAGGCCGCCATTGGGGACGACGCCCGGATCGCGGACCAGGGCGGAGTGGCGGTCAGCGCCTGTGCGTACGAGGGCAGGCGGCAGAAGTTCGTGACGCTGGTCGACCTCACCTCACCGCATCCGGTTCCGGAGCGGACCGCCGAACGCCGTAAAGCGCTGGAGGAGTTCCTTCGCGCGTATCTGCCGAAGGCCCTGGAGGCCAGGGGGTGCCGACGCTAGCCGACGGCGGACGCGGGTCCGGCACCTCGACATCCAGCAGAAACTGCCGGTCCCGCTGCGGGGGCCTGCCGTTGCGGGGCTCACGAAGCCAAATCGTTCGCGGATCAACCGTGTGGTTCGTAGCCTGCTCTCCGTGATGACCCTTGGGCTTTCTGACAGGGCGGGGCGACGTGTCGTCCTGCATGAGGTGAACGACGAGAACTGGCGTGCCGTCGCGGATGTCGCTCCGCGGGACGACCAGCGCAGATACGTGCCCGCATTGGCGGCCCGTTACCTGCTTTTGTCGTCGCGGGGGGGTATCTGGCACTCGCTGGCGGTCTACGCCGATGACACGGTGGCGGGGCACCTCATGTGGGGCCGCGACGAAGGCGGCTCGTACTGGCTCGGGGGCATGGTGATCGATGCCCCCGAGCAGGGCAAGGGGATCGGTCGGGCGGCGGTGCGCACCCTCACGGAGTGGCTGGCCCGACGTGAGGACTGCCGGGAGCTGCGACTCTCCTATCACCCGGACAACACCGTTGCCGCGAAGCTGTACGCCTCCGTGGGCTTCCAGCCGACGGCAGCAACTTCCGGTGACGAGGTCATCGCCCGTCTGACCGTGCTCGACGGCCATCCGGCAGTGCCGAACTCCCCGTCGCCGTGATGGGGCCTCTCCGGGGCGTCACGCACGGCGGCGAGGAGCGGAAGGGCACGAGTGACTGACAACAGGTCGGTCGTGGTTCGTCGCCTGTGGACGGGCCGTTCGCGGTGGCTACGGCCAGGTGTCGCGGCCGTATTTGACGAGCGCGTTGAGGGCCGGTCCACCTGCCACGATGTTGTTGTCCTCGCTGCCGATGCCGAGCGGTCCGGAGATCTCCTCGTAGCCGCTGACCGTGCCGATGGCGTACGGGCCGTCGTCCCATGTCGCGAAGAAGGGGCCGCCCGAGTCACCGCCGGTGTCGTCGCCGTGGTGCTCCAGTTCCTGTGCGTCGCCGTCCTCGTCGTCGTCGATGACGTGGATGGCTGCCTGGAAGCTGGGGCGTTCGGATGTGACAGCGCTCGGGTAGCCCGCCAGGGTCCAGTAGTTGCCGCCCTCCCAGCCGTCGTCGTACGCCTTGGTGCCGAGGGAGCCGAGCCAGCCGCCGAGCGGGTCGGCCAGACGCAGGACGGCCATGTCGTGGGCGGTCACGTCGTGGCCGGCATAGCCGTGGGCGTTGGTGACCCAGGACTGGCCGCCGCTGCCGGCGCTGGAGCTGCCGTCGTAGTAGCCGGCGATGAATTGCGCCGCCCAGTTGGACGCGCCCCAGGGAACCATATGCGCGGCCGTCAGCACCGTGCGGTTGCCCACGAGTGCCGCCGTGCCGTAGGAGTCCCAGTTCGGCTGGCTCGCGTCGCTCCAGACGAACAGCCGTCCGATGCATGCCCAGGGGTAGCCCGACGGGTAGTAGGTCTGTCTGGCCGTGTACTCCCCGTACACATGGCCGCTGTCGGTCGGGACGACGACCGTGCTGCCGTTGATCCGGCGCAGCCGGGTCTCCGGCACCCCGGTCAGGCGGGGGTAGTGCAGTTGCGGCTGCCACAGCGGCCGGTAGGGGCGCGGCGGTTCGTCCGGGGGTGCCAGCGAGTCGGGTTCGTGCAGCCGGGTCTCGTCCACGGTCCGGCCGTGGAAGGAGCCCTCGGGCAGGACGATGGTGGGGCCGTCGCTGTGCTGCAGTTGCTGCCCTGGGGGGACGGTCACGGTGACACGAGCGGATGCCAGTCCCGCCTGTGCCTCGTCGGATTGCTTCTCGGTGGCGGGGATGTCATCACGGCGGGCCAGTTCATCCAAGGTGAGCGGTGGTGCCTGTCGGCCATAGCTGTCACTCATGGTGGTTGCCTCCTCGGTGGGGTTCCGGAGGCGCGCCGACGCGGAGGTATTCGGCGCCTGCGCCGACCTCTCTTCCATGGTGGACCCGGAGGGGGAGGCCCGGCTACTGGGCGTTTCCCACCAACGGCCGCGGGGAGACAAACGCCGCTGACCTGGGGTGATTGTGTGGGGAGAGCAGGGGGACCCGGCCCATCAGGTGTCTCAGTCGATGCTCGCCTTGGCCTGCGGGGCGACGGGCGGAACGTCCGGGTAGGGGCGGGGATACCGGGTGCCGATGCCGAAGCGGTCGGCGAGGACATCGGCGAACGCGGCGGCGATGCGGATCTCGCCGTTGGGGTTGGGGTGGGTGCCGTCCCACGTGTGGTCGGCCGCGACGAACTCCGCGGCTGTCTCGGCCACCACCACCGGGGAGGACGCGGTGGCGAGGTCCTCGGCCACGGCGCGCAACCGGTCGTTGCAGGCGTCGACCCGGGCGCCGAAGTCCGGGTCATCGACCGCTTTGCGGCATGGCAGGATGGTGCCGAGGACGATCGCGAGGTGTCCGTCGGCCCGGCGGGCGGCGGCGATGAACTCCCGCAGGTTCACCTCGAACTGCTCGGATTCGATGCCGTACCAGAACAAGTCGTTGATGCCGAGCAGCACCAGCAGGTAGTCGGGCCGGTGCTCACGCACCTTGGCCTCGATCTCGTCCTTCTCGGTGACGTAGGGACGGCCCCACTGGGCGTCGTGATCGGGGTCGAACCCGGACTCGGCGTACGTGGCGTCGTCGTCGCCGACCTCGGCGGTACGGATGTTGTCGAGGGTGTCCTTGGGACCCACCAGGTCGACGCTGACGTCGTGCTCGTGCAGGTGTTTCCAGAACCGGTAGCGCCAGGTCCAGTCGCCGCTGCTGCCATGGCTGATCGAGTCGCCGACGATCATGATGTTCATCATGTCGGGCGTACGGGCGGGGTGGGCCAGAGACATGATCCTCCCTAGGGAGACGGGGGACTGGGGAGCCACCCCCATGACTCCCCCATCGGTGGTCGACCCATGACCCCGCGCCGAGCCACCGCGGCTCGCAGTCGGCGGGCTTCCGGCGCGAGGCGGCCACGGCACCGATCGGCTGTCCGGGACATGCCCTCACGCTACGCAGACCACCACGGGCGCGCCGCCCGGACGCGGTCGCTCGGGTGACAGACCAAGCAGCCGCGGCCGGGTGCCGGTGTCACGCCGGGTGGATGAGGCGGCTCTCGTAGGCGAAGATCGCGGCTTGGATCCGGTCACGGAGTCCGAGCTTCGGCAGCATCCGCCCCAGGTGGGACTTCACGGTCGCCTCCGCCAGATGCAGGGTGGCCGCGATCTCGGTGTTGGTCAGGCCGCGACCCACCTGGATCAGCACCTCGCGCTCGCGGGGGGTGAGCCGTCGCAGCCGCTCGTCGTCGCGGCCGGAGCCGCTGCCGTCGGGGATGTGCGGGCAGAAGCTCTCCAGCAGCAGGCGGGTGATCCGCGGGGAGACCACCGCGTCGCCCGCGGCCACGTTGCGTATCGCGGTGAGCAGCTCCTCGGGCCTGGTGTTCTTCAGCAGGAAGCCCGAAGCTCCGGCGCGGAGTCCGGCGAACGCGTATTCGTCGAGGTCGAAGGTGGTGAGGATCAGCACTCTGCTGCGCGGGCACGCCGCGATGATCTGTCGGGTCGCTTCGATCCCGTCGGTCCCGGGCATCCGGACGTCCATGAGGACGACGTCGGGATGCAGTTCCCGGGCGAGGCGTACGGCCTCGGTGCCGTCCGCGGCCTCGCCGACCGGTGCCATGTCCGGCTGCGCCTCCAGAACCGTGCTGAAGGCCATACGGAGCAGCGCCTCGTCGTCGACGATCAGGACGCGAATCGTCATGAGGACACCTCCTCACCGCTGCCGAGGTCGAGACGGGTATGGACTCCCCAGCCGCCACCCGGGAGCGGCCCGGCCCGCACCTTTCCCCCGTACGCCGCCGCACGCTCACGCATACCCGGGATGCCGTGCCCGCCGGACGGTGGAGTGCCGCGGTGGAGGGGCGGTGGGCCGCTGTCGGTGACGTCCACGGTGACGGTCTCGGCTGAGCACCGCACCCGGACCTTGGCGTGCGTGCCGGTCGGTGTGTGCTTGAGGGTATTGGTCAAGGCTTCCTGTACCAGGCGGTAGACGGTCAGTTGGGCGGTGGCGGGAATGTGGCTGTACTCGCCGTGGGTTTCGAGGCAGGTGAGCAGGCCTGCGGCTCCCATCTGGTCGGCGAGAGAGGGCAGTTGTGCGATGCCGGGCAGCGGGTGGCGTTCCGCGTCCGGTTCGTCGGTCCGCAGGACACCGAGGGAGCGCCGCATGTCGGTCAGGGCCTGTCGGCCTGTTTCGGAGATCTGGAGCATCGCGGTAGTGGCCCTGTCGGGCGAGCGGTGCTGCGCGTAGAGGGCGGCGTCGGTGAGCGCCACCATGACGGACAGGTTGTGGGTGACGATGTCGTGCATCTCTCGGGTGATACGTGTCCTTTCCTCGGCGACGGCCAATCGCGCCTGCTGTTCCTGCTCATGTTCCAGGCGCGCGGCCCGTTCCTCGACGGCCGCGAGGTAGTCGCCCCTGGTCCGTACGTTCACACCCAGGACGGCGGCGACGACCATCGCGGTCACCGCCACGAAGGGAGTCAGAAATGCGTCGTCCGCCACCCAGCGCAGACAGGCCAGCAGGACTCCCGCTTCGACCACAACACCGGCGACGAGCGTGCCGCGCCGCCCCGAGTGCGCGGCCACCGTGTAGAGCGCCACCAGCAAGGCGATGTCCGCCAGCAGTTGGACGTCCATCAGCCACTGGACGAAGGCGGCGGCTGCCACGACACCGAAGACCGTGCGCGGGGCCCGGCGCCGCCACACCAGGGGCAGCGCGAGGGCGGCGGTGAGTGCCACGGACACCGGCCATCTCTGCGGTACGGGCGTGGTCGTGATGTTGAGGAGGAGCAACGCCGGCAGCAGCGAATCCGCCACCGTGGGCGGCAGCCGCGAGCCCCAGCGCCGAGCCGCACTGATCGGTCGCACCGCTCGTGCGGAGGCCAGGCCGGCGTACCTCGTCAGCCGTATGGCCGTCCACGCCCGCCGCGCCGGGTCCCGGTGGCCCGCCGGGTGGGCACTGCCGGTCTGCGCAGCCGCCTCGGTCATCACATGTCCCTGTCGATTCGGCGTCCTTGGCCCCGGACGGGGCTGCCCCGCGTACAACTGGAGCTCGGGCGGGCGCGGGGAAAGCAGGACCCGCCGCGCTGCCCGGCACGTACCGCGGCCCTGTCACGGTAGGCCGCGGGCCGGTCGAGCGCATGAGTCCAGCGTCTGATCACACCGGGCCGAGGTACGACCACAGGAGGAGTCCCCCTACCTCCCCCGGTCGCAAAGCGGCCTCTGACATGGCGGCGCAAGGGCGACTCCGGTTGCACGGGCGAGGGACCCGGTTGCGACTGGGATCGCACACAGGACGTGTCCGGGACAGCGACCCCGGTCGCATACGACGGCGACCCTGGGTCGATGTGGCGGCGCGTACCACGCGCCGAGGATGGCCAGGTGACCGAAATCATTACGGGACTGCCCATGTCCCCCCTGGAAATCCTCGCCTTGCTGGGTGCCGTCGCGCTGGTGGTGGCGCGCTGGCTGCCCCCCCGTCGCTCGCCCACCCGTCACGATGGCGGCGGGAGCGGGTTTCATCGTGTCCACGGTCGCGCTGAGCGTGGCGGGGTTCCGCTGGCAGATGGTGCCGGTAGTGGCCGGCGCCGCCCTCGCGTTGCCGTTCGCCGTCTCGCCCCTGATTCGACGACGTACCGGACGGCCGACGAGGCGGGCCCCCTGGTGGGTGGCTTTGCCGGGATCGGTGGTCTGCGTCGGTCTGATCGCCACCGGCCCGGTGGCCGCCTGGGCCTTTCCCATACCGGTGTTCCCCGAGCCGACGGGCCAGTTCGCGGTCGGTACCCAGGTGATGCAGTGGACCGACCCGAACCGACCCGAGACCGCCACTCCTGAACCCGGCGACCGGCGCACGGTCGTGATCCAGCTCTGGTACCCCGCGCAGAAGAGTCCCGAGGACACGCGGCGAGCCCCGTACCTGGGCCGCACGGAGCAGGAGGCGCGCACCGTCTCCGATGCCCTCGCGCGCTATGCCGGCCTCCCCGGTTTCCTGGTCGACGGTGTCCCGCGCGCCCACACCCATGCGGTGTTCGACGCCCCGGTGGCCCGCGGTGGCACACGGTTCCCGCTCGTGGTGTTCTCTCCCGGGCTGGGGGGCGTACGCACGCAGAACACCGCGTGGGCGGAGGAACTGGCCAGCAACGGTTACGTGGTCGCCGCCCTCGACCACCCGTACGACTCCGCCGCCGTCGTCCTCGCCGACGGCCGAACGATCAACACGCGGATCGCCTCCACCGGCGACGACGACGAAGACGACAAACGGGCCGTCGAAACCACGAGGATTAGGGCCGCGGACCTCAGTTTCGTCCTCACTCAGCTGGGCCGCCTCGACCGAGGTGACATCGCGGGCCCGCTGACCGGGCATCTTGACACCGGCCGGGCCGCGGTGGCCGGACACTCCCTGGGGGGCGCCGCCGCCCTGCAAGCAGCACGCCAGGACCTTCGGTTCGCGGCGGTCGTCGATCTGGACGGCTACCCCCGCGACCCCGAACCGCTCCCCTTCCACCAGCCGGTGCTCGCGCTCACCCAGGCCATCGGCAGGGAAACCGACCCGCGCTACATACCCCGCCTCACCAAGGTCCTCAAGCTGAGCACCTCGACGAGCTACCGGCTCACCGTCCCCGGCGCCGCACACCTCACTTTCATGGACGCCCCCCTGTACCTGCCGCCCGTGCCCTCGATGGTCGGCTCCCTGGGCCGCACCAAGAGCCCGCGGGTCGTCGCCGCAACCACGCTCGCCTTCCTGGACACCACCCTGCGGCACAAACCGGGTGACGTGGCCGGCACTCTGTCGGCCTACGGTGACCTCAGCGTCTACCGCCCGGGCAGCAACGGTTGACCCATCGAGCACGGGCACGCACGGCGTAAGTCACGTCATACGAAGAGGAGTTGACGCCTGTCCGGGTGCTCTGGGCTTGGATAGCCTCGGCCTATGGCTCCCGCCCCCGTATTCGTCAATGTCCGTGACTTCGACGCCGTTCCCGGCCCCGACGGCCGTGCGACCTGTTCGGACGCGTTCCAGAACGCCGTGGACGCCCTGGACAAGAACGCCGGCGGGATCGTCTTCGTCCCCGCCGACCCGCAGCCCTATGAATTCCTGCGCTCCGTGCTGGTCGACAGCAACAGGGTCCGTATCGTCGGCGAGGGCGGGCGCACGAGTGCCCTGCGGGCCATCGGGGCCACACCCCCGTTGACCTTCGGGCTGCGTCGTGTCACCCACGAACGTCCGCTGAGCGAGGGCCACTGGGCGAACCTGAGCGGCATGCTCGACCCCTCGGTCACCGATCAGCGGTGGGGCTGCCGCACCCGTGTCCCCTCCCCCGTGGCCGGGGGGCCGACGAGCGAGGCCACCGTCACCCTGCCCTGCTCGCCCTTCCAGTTCGGTCCGACCGACGGTGACTACTGGGCGGGCGTGCGACAGCTGACGGTGGACTTCGTGGTCCGCAACGACGTCATGCCCTGGTCGGTGCAGCCGCTGTTCGGCATGGTCGACGCGTTCAACCGGCCCTCCCCCTTCTACGCGTACGTCAACGCGCACGAGAACCCACCTGCGGTCGTCTTCGCGTTCCTGACCTCGGACGGGCTGCACCGCGAGATCCGCATCCCCTTCGACCCGGCGCAGCCCGTCCTGCGTTGTTCCTTCCAACTCGACCTGGACGCACGCACGGTGACAGCGTGGACGAACCGGGGCCAGGCCACCCGGCGCGTACAGGTCCAGCCGGACCTGTCGCTGATCAACGACGGCTGGAGTCCGAAGGAGGCGGGCCGAGAGCTGGCGTTCATCCCCAACTGGTACGCGCCGTTCCGGCTCGCCGCCATCGGGCCGAACTCGTCCGGCCGGGCCGGGCTCCCCGGCAGCGAGAACGCGCCGGTCGACCTCACCTACGGGGCACTGCGCTTCTCCGACATCCTTCGCTACCGGGTCCTGGCCGAGGGACAGGAGCAGGAGGACGCGAACGGCAAGGTCAACGACCTGCGGTGCCTGACCGTCGAGAGCCGGGTCTTCGGGGCCCTGACGATGCGGGAACCGGTGCACAAGAGCGCCGCGGGCGTGCCCGACCTGCAGTTCCTGTGGGAAGGGGACGTAGGGCTGTTCGGGCGCGGGTTCTTCATCCCGCACGACCTGATAGAGTACGTCGAGGGCAACGGCTGCGAGAAACTCAACGTGCGGGGATTCTCCTTCGCGCCGAAGGCAACCCACTACGGGCAGGTCATCGGCCTCGGCCTCGTGTACAACTTCTCGATGGACGACGTGGTGGTGGAGTTCGGCGCCCAGGGCCTGAGCTCACACCACTTCGGGGTGAACTACCCGGTGTCGCTGCGTTCCTGCCGCTTCGAGCACCAGACCGACTGCGCCATCTACAGTTTCGGCCAGTACACCACCGCCACCGATCTCGCCCTCGCCTACTACGGACGGTCGGCGTTCAAGGCCCTCAGATCCCGGGTCGCCTACCGCGATGTGCCCTGCACCGACTCCGCGGTGTGCGAATCGGCGGTGAAGCTGTTCCAGACCGAAGCGGTGCTCGACAACTGGATGATCGATTTCGAGCACTTCGATGCGGACCTGCCGCGTGACAGCTACATCTGGGCGAGCCTCGCGGACGACATCGGAGGACCGACCCAGCTGGTCGTCCGTGACTGCGTCGGAAGCGCCGGAGGAGAGCACGCCGTGGCGATCCGGCTCGTCGGCAGCGAGCGCGGGGCGCTCGGGGACGTGCACAAGGGCCTCGGCTGGTGCAAGGTCGAGCGCTCGTTCAACCATCACGCGGACCTCCGTATGCGAGCCTTGATCGCGGTGGACGGCCCGCTGTGGCAGGGCCTCTACGAAGGCCTCCCACCGGCGGACAAGGCCCTCGCGGTCAACACGGCCACGCCCGGGGCCTCGGCCCGGATCGGTATCGGAACGGTGCCACCCGCGGTGTCGGCGCCGCCGCTCGCGTCCTCGCCGTACGACCCGCTGCCCGGTCTGCCCGGGCTGATCGGCTACTACCGCGCCGACGCCCTTCTCGACGCCGGCGAACCGCTCAGGGACGGCAGCCCCGTCACCGAGCTCACCGACCTGAGCCCCACCCACCACCACGGCACTGCCGTGGGCAGCCCCGCCGTGTTCGAGTCCGCGGCCGTCAACGGCCTCGCGGCGCTGCGCTTCACCGGCGGCCACTACGGATTCCCCACCCTCCAGGGCAGCAGCGGCGCCGCGACGTGGTTCTTCGTGGCCAAGCACCTCCCCACCTTCGACTCGGCGCCCGGACGGCCCGGCGCGCTGCGCAGCAACGGGCAGGGCTGGCAACTCGACTACCTGCTCATGTCCCGCACCGCCGAGTCGGACAACGGCTGGGCGGTCTACGCCGTCCGCTCCACCGCGGGCGCGGCCCGCCGCCTCCAGACCTACACCAACGGATATCCGTACGAACTGCGCAGGGACGACCGGGTCCGTACGGTCGGCTGGTCGGCGCCGGTCTTCGGCTACCTCCCCGACCACGGCCACACGCTCCAGGGGCTGGTGGCCACGGCGGTCCTCTGCGACGCGGCGCTGAGCGACCAGCAGGTGGCCGACACCTGCCGCTATCTGCTCCATCGCTACCAGATCCCGGTGTGACCCGCACCGCGCCCGTCCGGCACGTCAGGGGATCCGGCACGTCAGGGGAGCTGTGCCTCGATCTGGGCGAGGTGGGCGGCGAGGATGTCCTCGAATGCGGCCGGGCGGTCCGCTCCGAGGGGACGGATGTCGCGGGCGAAGTGAGCCAGGGCGGGGAAGCGCTCGGGATCGGCACCGAGCACCGCGACACGGAACTGCTCCATGCCCTGCTCGTACTCCTTGGGGGCGACGGTGTTGATACCGGCCTCGGAGGTGATAAGCGAGGCGAGGAGGATCACGATGCGGTGGTATCGCACCGGGACCTCATCGTCGGGCAGGCCGGACGCGCGCAGGGCCTGCAGCAGTTCCTCCATGACCAGTCGGGATCCGGTGCCGCCGGACCCGTAGCGTCCCCACACCACGGCGAGTTCGATTTGCTCACCGAAGGCCTCGCGCAGACGCAGGGCCAGGGCGGCGATGCGCTGCTTCCAGTCGCCCTGGGGGCGGTAGCCGTCCATGGCGGCCAGCAGGATCCGGTCGGCAACCGCGCGCAGGAGTTCGGTCTTGTTGCGGAAGTGCCGGTAGAGGCTGGAGGAGTCGGTCCCGAGCGCCGCGGCGAGTTTGCGTACGCTGAACGACTCGGCGTCGCTCGTGCGCAGCAGCTCCGCCGCCGTGTCCAGGATCTCGTCGGTTGACCATCGCCGTCGGCCAGTCATCGCGCCCCTCTCGCCGTCCGGGCTCACCCTAACTTGCGCCCGGAGGCTCGCAGCGGTTCAGCCGGCCCCGGCCGCTGTGGGGTCGGTGTGGGAGTGGACCCAGTCGATCATGTTGTTGAGGTACGGGGCCAACCACTCGTCCTTGGTCACTCTGGGCACGACCTGGCGGATCTCTCGCTGGATGGCCTCGGTCTTCTCCGCCATCGGCATGCCCTTCATATACGGGTCGCCGCCCTTGGCCGGGTTCATGTGCTTGACGATGTCGACGCCTTGCGCGGTCATCATCCAGGTGACGGCGAGAACCTTCTCGAAGCGGCCGAGGTTGTCGTCGAGGTTCTGCACGGACGCCACGGCCATGGGGTTGTGGTCCTCCTGCCCGACCTTCACGGGGCGGCTGAGTACGCCTGAAGGGGCAGCGCGGGTCTGCATCTCGGGAACGACGGCCGCGGCCACGGTCTCGACCTGCACCATCCCGGAGTTCAGCCCCGCCTTGTCCTGGTCGCTCCACACTCCCACCAAACTGGGGGTGAGACCGTAACTCCATTCCTTGCCCATCAGCCGCTCCCCCAGCGCGTGGAGCAGCAGCGCCGCATCCGTCATCTGGGCGTTGAGCGTGTCGATGGCATGGCCCATGCGGGTGCCGTCCCAGTTGCCACCCATGACGAACTCGCAGGCACCGTCGCAGAAGAGCAGGGGGTTGGAAGTCGACGCGTTGGCCTCGCTCCTGACGATGGCCCAGGCCTCCTTGATGGTCTGCCGGACGGTCCCGATGATGTGCGGGGCGGCGCGCACCGACACGGCGTCCTGGACCCGCGGCGTATGGGTGCCGAGGGTCTCGGGGTGGGCTTCGTAGGCCTCACGGCCTTCTTCGGTCATCCACGTGCTGCCGTGGACAAGTTCTCTGATCCGTTCGGCCACTTTGGCCTGTTCGGGAAACCTGCGCTCATCGTGCGTACGGGCGTCCAGGGAGCCCGCTTCCGCCCGGGTCGCCTCCATGAACAGGGCGAACGCCTTCTCCGTGTGGTCCAGCAGCCCGGTGGCACGCTCGACGGCATGGACATAGCGGGCGGTGAGTACGCTGTTCCCGCTGATCAGCGGTAGGGCTTCCCCCGATTCGAGGGCGAATTCCGGGTCCAGGTGCGCCTCACGCACTGCCTGGCTCGTCGGCATCATCCTCCCGTTGCGCCAGGCCCGGGTCTTCCGTGTGGCCGGATCGCCCGTGAGGACGAGCCCGGCTTCCGCCATCGGCTGGAGGTCCCCGGTGCCCAGCGGGCCGGTCCGGGGGATGACAGGGGTCACTCCCGCATTGAGGAAGCCCAGGATTCGCCGGACGAACTCGGGACGCACCCCCATGTGCCCCCGGGCCATCGTGTTGGCCCTGAGTAGCAGAGCGAGCCGGGTCACGCGTTCCGGGACGGGTTCACCAACCCCGGACGCGTGGGAGCGAAGCACGTTCTTCTGGAACGTGACCTGCTGCTCCGGGGTGAGAGAGGCGTGGTGCAGGGGGCCCAGTGCCTGGTTCCAGCCGTACACCCGATGCTCGCCGGCGCTGAGGTACTCCAAGGCTCCCTTGCGGGCGTGGGCGAGGTTCTGGGAAGTTCTCGCGGGCAAGGTGAAGGTCAGGTCATCGCCTGCGAGGACGCGACGGATGGTGTCCGTCGAGATGTGGTCCCCGTCGACGATGACTTCCTGCCCTGCTTCGCGCGGTGGCGATTGGTTCGTGACACGGTTGGCCGCGAAGGGTGTCGCTGCGCTCGGCTCTGCCGACGGCAGCGCCGCGCCGACCGTCACCGCCAGCACTGTGGCGCATCGCAGCCATCTTCTGAGCGGCCGGGAGCGGGATCTGTCGCAGCCTGCTTGCTTGATCATATGATCGTTTCCTCCTGCCGTAAGAGGAACAGCACGAAGCTTCAAGATCGTGCGGTTGATCTCTTTGTGGGCGCGGCGCCGCCTGCGCGGTCTCCGTGACCCACCGGTCCGTCCGACGGTCTCGGTCTCACCGGAGCTCCGTCGCTTCGTGATCGCGGCCCGGCACTCGTCGGTCGATCCAGTCCCCCCGGGCGTAGTCCACGTAGCCAGGCACTCCTGGGTAGTCCGACACACCTGAGTCAGGGCCGACGCCAACTCCCCTGATTTTCCTGCGAATCCGCCAACTTCGATTCCAGTGCAACCGTGAGTTCGGATCAGGCGTCGATGAGGGAGTGCGCACTGACGTACGCCCCGCCCGGCTGCGTTCCGGCGGATCTCTCCCCCTCAGGGCCCGAAGCACTCGTTCCGGATATTTCCTTGCATAAGGCGTACAACCCTCCTTCTTCCTCATAGGTCTTGGTGGGTGTCGCGTTGCTCAACCGCACCGCACGTCCTTCTACGAGGAGGCTCATCCCATGTCACGCGCCCGCACCCTCTCCCCCCGGTTCCGGCTGGCCGCCGCCGTCACCGTCGCCCTGGCCGCCACCACCGCCGGCACGCTCGCCGGGCCGGCCGCCGCCGCACCGACGGCCTCCACCAGTGCGGCCGTGGTCGCGCAACAGGGCGCCCGGGACGCCGCCTTCCCGTTCCTCAACAGCGCCCTCGCGACCGCCGGGCCCAACGGCTTCCTCGCCGTCCGGACCGACGATGTCGTCTGGACGCGGTACGCGGACGGCTCCAGCGTCACGTTCCCGAAGAGCCCCGCCGTCACTTATCGGGGCGCCGCCGGAGCCGACGTCGTCGTGGCGAGTGAGGGAACCCGCCACACCATCCACGACATGGCCAAGGGCAGCGCCCCCGTCGTCATCGACATCCCCTACGAGCTGCGCGAGGTCAACGGTTCGACGCTGGTGATGGTCGACCCGGCCACCCACGAGCTCCACCTCGTGAGCCGGGCTCCGGGCGGTGAGGTCGTCGACCGCAAGGTGACGGGTATGCCGGACGGAGTGCCCTGGGAGTTCTACGGCTCCACGCCCGGTACGCTCGCGGTGCAGACCTCGGCAGCCGAGAGCGGCTTCCATCTCGCCGTGGTCGATGTGGCCACGGCCGCCACCACCGAGACGTACGACCTCGACCGCTACAGCGGCTTCGCGCAGGTCACACCCGACCGTGTGCTGTGGGCGCCCGCAACCGGCCAGACCAGAATCGTGGACCGCAAGACCAAGCGGGCCGAGACCCTTCCCTACCGGGCGCAGGTCGTCCTGGGCGGCGACTGGCTGGCCATCACGGGCGGTGACAAGGTCGTCGTCGACGGGGTCACCTACCCGAACAAGCCGATCGTCCTCAAGTCGCTGAAGGACGGCCGGAAGGTCCCTCTCCTTGATCTCGCGAGTATTGTGGCCCCGGTCGGCGACGGCACGCTCCTGGTGTCCGGCGGCACCTTCGCGCAGGGCCAGGGCCTCTTCCACATCACGCTCGGCTCCGACGGCACCCCGTCGGCCACCATGATCGGGGACGCGCGGAATCCTCTGGAAATGGTCCTGAACGGGGTGAACATACCGAGCGTGTTCCACTTCGACGGCTCCGACAAGCGCGTGACCTGGGATGCCAACCAGCCGGACCTGGGTGTCGCCCTGGAACTGACCCATGTGGCCACCGGCCGCAAGGTGTCGCTGTGGAGCTACTACGACACTTACATCAACTGGAAGGGATACCTCGACCAGGTGACCGGCGCCTACAACGGCGCGTACACCTGGAAGATGACCGCCTATCCGGCGTCCGGGGTCGGGCCCGCCGCCGTGAAGACCGGTACCACCACGGTCGAGCGTGGCACCGCGCCGCGCGACTTCAACGACAACGCGCAGGCGGACGCCCTCGTCCGCGACAGCTCGGGCAACCTCTCGGCCTACGACCTCAGCCAGCTGCGCGCCATGGGCAACAGCCCCGACTGCCAGGACGAGGGCTGCCCGCCGGTCGTCCACGACCCGAAGCCGGACGTGCTGGGCACCGGCTGGGACTCGTACACCCTGATGGCCTCCCCCGGAAACCTGGCGGGTTCAGCCGCGGACGACGTCGTCGGCCGGGACCGTGACGGTGTGCTGTGGCTCCACCAGGGCGACAAGCAGAAGCTGCTGCCCCGCACGAAGATAGGTGGCGGCTGGAACGTCTACACCCAGATCACCGGCGGGTCCGACCTGAACGGCGACGGCCGGGGCGATCTCCTCGCCACCGACAAGGACGGCGTGCTGTGGTTCTACGCCTCCACCGGCGACGCGGCTGCCCCCTTCAAGCCGCGTCAGAAGGTCGGCGGCGGCTGGGACGCCTACAACCTCCTCACCGCCCCGGGCAACATTGCCGGTGCCTCCGGTGGCGATCTCCTCGCCCGCGACAAGGACGGTGTCCTCTGGCTCACCTGAGCAAGGGCGACGGCAACTTCACCGCCCGACGCCAGGTCGGCGGCGGCTGGCAGAAGTACACCGACATCATTCCGGCGGGCAGGAACGGCAGCGGCGTGGCCGACATCTACGCCATCGGCCCGTCCGGCTCCGCCTACTACTCCGGTCTCAACAGCACCACCCGCCCCTTCGCAGCGGCCCATCCCCTGCCCCTGAGCAGCGACTCCACCCGTTTCAAGAACTTCTTCTGATCCCTGTCCTGTGCGTCACGCCCGACAGACCACCCGCGTCCGGGACGCTCCCGCCCGCGTGAGGCTGTGAACCACAGGTTGCTGCCGCTCGCCATGATGGCGAGCGGCAGCATGTACTGCTGGGTCGTGCCGCCGGTGGGCGGTCGCTGAGCGGCTGCACTCCCCCTTGCGGGCTCGGGGCCCGTGCCCAGTCGTTCTGGACTCGCAGCATCGTCGGACACCGTGTGTGTCCCGGTCACCAGGGGTGGCGGTCCTGATGATGTCCCGGGACAGTCGCACGGCCAGCGACTTCTGTGGTTCCGTGGCGGGTGGCGTCGCCCAGCGCTGGTACGCCTGCCGCTCGGCGGCAGTCAGGGGTCAAGCGGCTCGCGGCACCCCGAACGCGCTGTCGGCCGTCTCACCGTCCGTCACGTACGCCCGGCGACTTGTCCGCCGCACACTCACCTGCTGAACTTCGAACCCCGCCCTGTGATGCTTTTACGCAGGAAGGTCTCCAGCTGTTCGGTGAAGCCCGGTGCCGCGGCGACGAAGTGACCGGCCCCCGGATGCACACTGCGCTCGCCATCGAGCGTTTCCGCGAGCGCGTCACAGATCCGCTCGAGTGCGGCCTCGTGGTCTCCGGACGCGACGAGCACCGGGACACCGGCCTGCCGGATCACATCGAGCCGAGGGCGCGCCTGGCTTGTCGGTCGACTGCCGTGCGCCCGCCGAACGCCGGCGACCACGTTCTTGGGGAGCGGACCGTCACCGATGGGCGCGCCCGCGATACGGAGGAACTCGCGTAGCTCGGCCGGGTCCGAATCCATCCCGTGGGTGAGGACCGCGTCGCCGATGCGCTCCAGTCGCGCCACCTCGGGATCGTCTGGCACAAGGTGGTTGAGCGGTGGCTCGATCAACGTGAGCGAGCGCACGCTGTCGGGAGCGGCAGCGACCGCGATCAGCGTCCCCAGGACGCCGTAGGAGTGGGCGACCACGTGCGGGCGGCCCACGAGCAGCGGTGCCAGGTCCAAGGCGTCCACCTCGAAGTCCTGACGCTCCTGCGGCGGCGGACTCGGCGGATAGCCGCGCCGGTGGACGTATGCCAGCGTCCACCGCTCCGCCAGCGCGGCCATACCGCCCCACGTCGTCCTCGGACCGGCGCCGCCATGCACCAGCAGAACTTCCGGCCCACTGCCCTCGCGTACCACCGCGACCTCGCCCACGCGTTGGAGCATAGCGGCGCGCGGTGAGACACCGGGCGTACAGGCTGAGAAGGTGGCAGGCGGGTTCCTCATCCCGTCAGCCGCTGCTCGTCACTGCGATCCCGTGGCCACCAGGATCGCGGTGATGGGTTCGAGCTCGGTGACCAGCTCGTCGAGCTCGGCGGGAGCCAGGGCTTCGTAGGGCGGGGCGGCGAGCTCATCGGTCAGGGCTTCGATGCCTGCCTTGGTTGCGCGGCCGGCGTCGGTGAGGTGGCCGTCGGCATCGATGAGCCCGCGCTCGCGCAGACCGTCCATGACCGCGGCCAGCCGGTCCTTGGGCAGGTGGTGGATGCGCCCGAACGACTCCGCCGGGTAGATGCCCTTCGTCAGCGCGTCGAGCACATGCGCCTCCGTGCCGCCGACGCGCGCGCCGACCAGAGCGGCCACGTGCCCGTCACCACGGTGCTCGCGCAGCATGGTCGCGCAGTGCCACAGCCGGGCGACCGGGTCGCTCGGCACCGCAAGGGCGCGCATCCCCGCGTACATCACGCGGCCTTCCATGGGCGCGCTCGTCGCCGCTTTGGCGGTGAGGTCGGCGGCACGTACCAGGCCCGGGGAGCCGGCCCGCTCCTCTCCGAGGATCCGCCGCAGGGAGGCCGCGCTGCCACGCTCCCGCGCGGCGACGGACGCCTCGGGCGGGATCGTCTCCCACGCGCTCGGGATGTGCCGGGCGGCCTCCCCGTCGGCGAAGCTGTAGAAGGCGGCGTGCACGACGTGCGCCGGCACTCGCCCCAGCGGCGCGGCACGGCTGGCGAAGTAGCCGTCCCAGTAGGTGCGGTGGCCCAGAGCGGCCAGCTCCTCGTTGCACTCGTCGGCGAAGTAGGTCACGAGGCAGATCGGCTCCAGGAGCTCGAACATGCGGCGCGCGGTGTGAGTCATGGCGTCCATCCTGATCCCCCGCACGCTCAGTCGATACAGAACTCGTTGCCCTCGATGTCCAGCATCGGAATGCACGCGTCGTTGCCGTCGTAGAGCGTTTGCACATGTACCGCGCCGAGCGGGATCAGGCGGGCGCATTCGGCCTCAAGTACGGCCAGGCGTTCTTCGCCCACGAGTCCGGTGCCGACCCGCACATCGAGGTGCACCCGGTTCTTGGCGGCCTTCCCCTCGGGGACGCGCTGGAAGTACAGCCGCGGACCCACACCTGAGGGATCTGTGCAGGCGAACCATGAATCCCGCTGCTCAGGTGGCTGCGCCCGCTTGTATTCCTCCCACGTGGCAAACCCCTCCGGCGGCGGCGGTACGACGTACCCGAGCACCTCGCACCAGAAGCGAGCGAGTCGTTCGGGTTCTGCGCAGTCGAAGGTGACTTGGAACTTCTTGATCGCTGACACCTGTGCACCGTAGCAACGGGACTTGGGGCTCTGCCGCTCATTTCCCGAGCGGGTCCGCCAAGAGCGCGGGCGCGGGGAGGAGACGGTTACGTACGACGGTCACCGCCCGCGCGTGAAGCGGCCGGCTGCTTCACCGCTGAGGCGGCCGTGCGGCAGACGGCGGCCGAAGGCGAGCAGAAGGAGGTCCTGGGCGGCGCCGTGCACCGCGTCCCCGGCCCCGTAGGACCAGTCCATGTCCTCGGCGCACAGCCGCACCCCGGTGAGGTCGACGCCGAAGAACTTCAGGTTTCGAGGACGGATGTCGTCGAGCAGGATGCGCAGCCGGTCCTCGGGGACGCGCCGGCCGAGCCCGAGGGCGACCGTGATGTCCAGTCCATGGACCACGTCGTGCGCGAGGGCGGCCGTGTACCCGCCGACCGGGGGCGTCCACGGATGGTGGGCGTTGTCCCGCAGGAAGGAGCTGAGCTCGGCGGAGGAGTGGGCAGCCGCGTCCCGGCGGGCGACGCGGCTCGTCATGCGGTGGAGGTTTCCCCGAGCCTTGACCAGTTCGCTCAGCGTGGCGGGCAGGGAGAGCCGGAAGCCCATCGACATGTGGGCGACGGTCTCGCGGACCGTCCACCCTTCGCACAGGCTGGGTGCGTTCCACTGACCGGGCCGCAGGTCGTCGAAGAGATCGGCCAGCAGGTGGCGTTCCGCGGCGATTTCGGCCCGGATCGAGGACTGCTGATCCTTGGACTGTGTGACGCTTCGCATGGGGTCAAGCTTGCTGGCGGCTGATCCGTAGGGCCAATAGAAAGTCCTGCTGCCCCCTAGCATGATCAGTTATGGAACTCCGGCAGCTGCGCTACTTCGTCACCGTCGTCGAAGAGGGCAGCTTCACTCGGGCAGCCGCACGTCTGCACCTGGCTCAGCCGGGGCTGAGCTCACAGATACGGCAGCTGGAAAAGGAGCTGGGGCAGCCGTTGCTGGACCGCTCACATCGGTCGGTGACACCGACGGAAGCGGGCAGAGCGGTCCTGCCCTACGCACGCGCGGCGCTGGCCGCTGCGGACGCCGTGCAGCAGACCGTCGACGCGTACACGGGCCTGTTGCGCGGCAGGGTCTGCCTCGGAGCGGTGTCCGGAGCCATGGACCATGCCTTTGACATCGCCTCGTTCCTCGCGGACTTCCACCAGGCCCACCCCGCCCTGGAGGTCGCGCTCACCGAGGACACATCGGAGCGGATGGAGTCCGCGCTCCTGGCGGGCGAACTCGACCTCGCGCTCCTCGGGCCGACCGACGAGGCGCCCCCGCACGGACTGTCCTTCCATACCGTCATCGACGTTCCGCTGACTGTCGTCGAAGACCCCGCGTCACCTTCGAGGCGGCAACCCCCGTCCTCCTCAGCCGCCTCGCCACCCGAGGCCTGGGCGTCGCCGTGCTGCCCAAAGGCGAGGACAGCCCTGATCACGACGGGCATCGGCGGACGCTGACCATCGTCAACCCGGAGATCCGCGCCCGGATCGCGCTCGCCTGGCGCACAGCCGGCCCCGCCAGTCCCGCGGCACGGGTCCTGCTCAAGAGTCTGCGCGAGAGGTTGCCCCTGGCAGCCCCGACGGACGGTGATCTCGGCCTTGATCTTGGAGAAATGCTCTAGCCGCTAGGGTGACGCAGGGCCTCACTTCGCAACGATTTCGCAATGGTTCGTCACCCGGCGGCGGATACAGGTGATGTCGAGGCGTCCGGTGATCGCATGCGAAGCGCGCGTTCGACCAGGAGCACGGTGATCGGACGGCGGGCCGCGACAGCGATGTGGTCTGTGCACTCCTGGGCATGGCCGATCTCCCACTTGTCCGAGGACAACTCCCCTTGTCCGCCCTCTGGACCCGAGCTGACCTGCTCGGACCGCAGTGGGCCGCACGGCCAACTGCCCTTTCGGGCAACGTCAGTTCCCGGGACGACCCAAGGGCACCACTTCCACGGTGCCGTCGCGGTGCCCGGAGCCAGATACCCGAACACGGACAAGGAGGAACCATGAAGCCCATCAGACGGATCGCCGCCACGCTCAGCGCGGGCGTCACCCTGCTCGCGCTGGCGCTCACCGCCGCGCCCGCCCACGCGGACCCCGCCGGTCCGGCGGCTCTCAGCCCCACCCCGTTACGGATCGCGTCCCCGGCCGGCGCCACCACACTGCCTCGCGCTCCGCAGCGCCTCGCGCCGTCCGCCACCACCTACGGGCCCTACCTGGTCAAGAACGTCGTCACCGGCCAGTGCATCGACATTCCCGGCTACGGGGCCGGTACGGTCAACGGGCCGGTCAACGAGTACCCGTGCAACGGGTCGGCCGGCGACAACCAGCTGTTCTACTGGGATTACGTCGGGAACAGCGCCAACGGTTACCCGCTCTACAACCTCCGCAACGCCAAGGACAACCTGTGCCTCGACGTGCCGAACTACGGCACTGTGGGTGCCGGCACCAAGGTCAGCGAGTTCTACTGCAATCAGACGACCGGCGACAATCAGCTCTACGGTCGCGTGGACCGCTCTGACGGCTTCTGGCTCGTCAACCTCGCCAGCGGTCTGTGCCTCGACGTAGACGGGGTACGTACCGGGGGCAACAACGCCCGGCTCACGTTGTTCTACTGCAGCGACAACGACGACCACCACTGGACGATCCCGTAAACGGACATGCCCGGCCGTGGTGCGGCCCCCGTCCACCGCACCACGGCCTTCCGAACGCGCCCGCCCCCCGGTCCCAGGTCGTCGATGCCCGCCGAAAGCCGAGACCTGGCAGGGCACGGCTTCCCCCTCTTCCGTGCCCGGCCAGGCGGTCTCATTCTGTCCCGACGGATCGCACCGCGTCGTTGGCCGCCAGCGCATGGTTGTTGGCGTAGAACGCCCTGTCGGTTCCGGGGCGTGTGCCCTTTACTGCCTGCTTGGGGTCACTGTTCCCAGAGCGCGCGGGGGTAGAAATGCGTTCCACAGTCATCGACACCGCGGAGCTTCCCGTCAGCGAGCGGCCTGCGGCATGGGCCGAAGCGATGGCCATGGCGCAGGTGCCCCAGCGCGTCGCTCCCCGTGACACGGGGACCTTCACGGCGCGGGTCGAGATGATGCCGCTGGGGGCCGGGCAGGTCTCCGTCCTGTCCGCCTACGCCTCCGTGAGCGCGCAGCGGACACCCCGGCACGTCCGCCAGTCCGACCCGGAGATGTACCGCGTCCACGTCGTCACCTCCGGAGAGGTCGGCATCGAGCAGTACCGGCGACGGTTCGTGCTCAAGCCCGGAGAGATGGGGTTCGGCGACAGCTCTGAGCCCATAAACATCCACGCCGACGACACCCCCGGCAGACATCTCGTCTATCAGTTCCCCAAGAAGCTCCTGAGGCTTCCGCACGAGCATTTCACCCGGTTGTGCGGGCTGCCCGTGCCGTGGAGAGGTGGTGTCGACCGACTGTTCAGCCACTTCCTCGGCGGACTCGCCGACGAATACGCGCAGTGCACGGCGCAGGACGTCGCCCGCCTGGAAGCCACCGCACTGGACCTGTTGTCAGCCGTCCTGGCGCACCACCTCGACCACGACACGCCACCCGGCGCGCCCGCCGTGTCCGGTGCCTCCGGCCGGCAGGCACTGTTCCTGAGGATGAGCGCCTTCGTCACCGAGCACCTGGCAGACCCGGCCCTGGGACCGGAGGCCCTCGCCGCGGCCCACCATCTCTCCCTTCGGTACCTGCACCGCGTCTTCCAGCACCACGGCACCACACCGCGCGCCTTCATCCGCCAGCAACGGCTGGACCG
Organism: Streptomyces sp. YS-3; assembly: GCF_045257485.1. NCBI lineage: Bacteria > Bacillati > Actinomycetota > Actinomycetes > Kitasatosporales > Streptomycetaceae > Streptomyces > Streptomyces sp. YS-3. The sequence continues at coordinate 27,444 of NZ_JBJHPC010000020.1, forward strand.
CTGCCGCAGAGACCTCAGCGACTCGGCGCTGCAACACCTGTCCATCCACACCATCGCCGCCCGCTGGGGGTACCCCCAGCCCGACAGCTTCTCCCGCGCCTTCCGTACGGCCACCGGGATGTCGCCCAGCGAATACCGCGCCGCCAAGGCCTGCTCCACGGGCCCCGGCCGTGCCGAGGAAGAGGACCAGGACGAGGCTCCGGGTCATGCCCCCGTGCGCACCGTGCGTTGAGGCAGGTAAGCCCGTCAGTTCTTCTTCAGCTCCTCGGCGAGCATCACAAGGATGCCGCTGGGGCCACGGACGTACGTGAGCTTGTAGACGTCCTCATAGATCGCCACACCGCGTAGCGGATGGCATCCGTGCTTCGCGGCTGTCTCAAGGGCTTTGTCGATGTCGTCGACTGAGAAGGCGACGCGATGCATCCCGATCTCATTGGGGCGGGTGGGCTCCGACTCGATCGCGTCGGGGTGGATGTACTCGAAGAGCTCCAGGCGGCCGTGGCCGTCCGGCGTCTGGAGCATCGCGATCTTGGCGTGATTGCCATCAAGGCCGACGGCGGTGTCGGTCCACTCGCCGCTGACCGTGTCACGGCCGACGACCGTGAGGCCGAGGTCGGTGAAGAAGGAGATCGTTGCTTCGAGGTCGCGAACAGCGATGCCGACGTTCTCAAGTCTGATGGCCATGCGCGGCATGCTACCGAGCCCAGCCGATCCGAGCCGATCCGATCCGGAGGCATCGTGCCGTCACCACCCGATGCTGCGCCCGTCGGTTGTGAACGGCGTGGCCAAGCGACCCCTAGACGAAACGATTCCTAGACGACATCGAATTCGTTGCCCTCCGGGTCCTGCAGGAGCACGGCGTACTGTCCCATGTCCGGTTCATCCGTGATCCGAAGCACGCCGGCGCCGGCTTTGACCAGTCTCTCCACGGTGACGGTGACCCGTTGCGTACGGACCGCCAACGGGACATCGCGTCCCCCGCCGACCTTCAGGTCGAGGTGTATGCGGTTCTTGGTGGTTTTGGGTTCCGGCACCTGCTGGAACCACACCCGGGGCCCTTGTCCTGCGGGATCGACGATCGACTCCGCGAGGTCGCCCGCCCCTTCGGGCAACTCCTCATCGGGCACCCCCATGGCTGCCCAGTACTCCCGCCACGTGGCATGACCGCCCGGCGGGGGCTCGGGTACGTAGCCCAGGGCCTCGCTCCAGAACGCCACCAGCCTCTGCGGGTCGGCGCAGTCGATCGTCAGTTGCAGCGTCATCTCCATAACCAGAGCCTGACAGACAGGTCTGACATTCATGCCCGGCCCCGCCCCAACTCCCGCTCCTCCGAAGGTTGACGGTGCGCTGCTTCCCCCCGCCCACGCCTCAGGCGGGACCGTAAGGTGGGTGTACCAGGGGTGGGTGAACCAGCGGTGGTTGAACCAGCGGAACTTCGCTCACGTCCGTCAGGATGGTGAAGGCACTCGTCGTACCGGTGAGGTCGAACAGCCGCTGGATCCGCGTGGGCAAGGGACCTACAAGCACCAGCTCGCTGCGGCGGCGGGCCCGCAGCAGGACGGTCAGCAAGGCGCAGTCGCCGAAGCCGCAGCCGGACAGGTCCACGACGACCCGCTGCGCCCCGGCGCACAGGAGCGCGTAGTCCAGGACGGGCGCGGTCTCGATGTCGACATCCCCGAACACACGCACGAGCGCGGTCCGTGGTGTCGACCCGGACACGGTGGTCTGCACGACGCGGACTGCCCGGCGGTCGGGCACCGCGCAAACGTCGATCACGGCAGCGGGACCCGGCAGCAGGCAGCGGAAGGTGCGCGGACCTGAGGGCTTCACCATCTGGGGCCGTCCCTGGCTGAGAGGGGAGCTACTCCCCTTCCGCAAGGCAGTGCCGGGAAGGAAGCGCGCGGCCTTCTACCGGGGCCGCGCGGTTGAAGAGGACCGTACCGGGTGCGCCCCTCGGTCTGGGAAGGACGCAACAGCGCGGTGGACACCAACGGCTGCCCTCACCGTACCGCTCATCCACGCCCCCAGCACAGAGCGCCCCACGGTATGTCTACGAGGGCGCTCCTCGGCGCCAGGCGTGTACCGCCCGGCGTGTGACCCACGTGAAGTACGGGACGAGCAGGCACGATGAGGGCACTGGGATCGGTGCGGTGCCTGCCACGGGCGCGCGCGATATCGATCAGCCGAGTTGCTCCCCCCACGGCGGCATGTTGCCGGAAGGAAGGTCCTGGATGACGACCGTCGGCGTGGAAGAGGAGTACATGCTGCTCGATCCGGCCACGGGCCGACCGGTGGCGCAGGCCGAGAAGGTACGTGCCGCCGCCGGGCTCGAACCCTTCGTCGCCACTCGTGAGATCCAGTCGGAGTTGCTCCAGGCCCAGGTCGAAGTGGCCACGCCGGTCTGTGACTCACTGGAGGAGGTCGGCGGCCATCTGCTGCGCCTGCGGCTCGCCGTGACCGGGGCGGCGGAGGCACACGGCTGCCGCGTCATGGCCGGCGGGACGCCACCTCTGCGGCAGTCACTGCCGGTACCTGTCACCGACCAGGTCCGCTACCGGGCCATCCAGCGGCAGGCACCGCAGCTGGTGGCGGAACAGCTGGTCAACGGCATGCACGTCCATGTCGCCGTACCCGATCGCCACATGGGGGTCGAGGTGCTCAACCGGATTCGCGTCTGGCTGCCGATTCTGACCGCCATAGCGGCAAACTCGCCCTTCTGGGACGGGCGTGACACCGGTTTCGCGAGCTGGCGCACCGTGGTGTTCGACCGCTGGCCCGTCAGCGGTCTTCCCCCCTCGTTCGCCGATGCCACGGACTACGACGCACGGGTGGGGCGGCTGCTGGCGACCCGGGTCATCCGGGACACCGGCCAGCTGTACTGGCAGGCACGTCTGTCCGACTCCTATCCCACCGTTGAAGTACGTTCCCTGGACGTCCAGTTGCGTACGGACGAGGCGGTGATGTTCGCCGGGCTGGTACGTGCCCTGGTCGCGACCGCCACGAAAGAGGCCGGGGCGGGGACCCGCTCCCCCGACATCCCTCCCGAGCTCCTGGGCCTGGGGATGTGGCAGGCCGCACGCCATGGGCTCACTGGTGAGTTGGTCATGCCCGAAGGGGAACGCTGTCGGGCGGCCGACGCCGTGGCCGTGCTGATGCGGCATGTGGGGCCCGCACTGGAGGAGGCGGGCGACAGTCGTGAAGTCACCTCCCTCGTCGAGCGTCTGCTACGGCACGGCTCAGGAGCGGACCGCCAGCGCCGGGCGCTGGAGGCGGGAGGCTTCGAGGCTGTCATCGACCTTCTGACCGAGGCCGACACGGGCGTGCGGGCTGACGTGGCCTGGCCCGAAGGCCCACAGGGCGACCAGGTGGACGACGTCTGACCGGTGCGCTGTCCGACCGTGGTCAGGGGCGTAGATACCGTTCCATCCAGTCGGCGGCGGTGCGGCGGAACAGTCGACGATTGTCGGCGCGCAGGAAGTCGTGGCCTTCCTCGTGCAGGGTCAGAAGTTCGGCGGGAACACCGCGTTCCCGGGCTGCCCGGACGAACTGCTCGGATTCCCCGGTCGGCACATTCGTATCGTGTTCGCCGTGTACCGCGAGCACGGGCGCGCGCAGGGCGTCGATTCGGCTCATCGGGGAGAGGGCTTGCAACAACTCGCGGTCACGTTCCGGGTGTCCGTATTTGTGTGCCGCCGACTCCGCGATCCACGGCTCCGTACCGGCGAAGAACGTCGAGAAGTCGGACATGCCACAGACCGCGACCCCGGTGCGGAACAGGTCGGGGTGCCATACGAGGGAGGCGAATGTCAGATAACCGCCGTAGGACCGTCCCATGACCGCCAGTCGGGACGGGTCGACGAGGCCTGCCGTGATGACATGGGCCGCGCAGTCCGCGACGTCGTCGAGAGCGGCGAAGCGGCCGGAGCCCAGGTCGGCGTCGACGAATGACCTGCCGTGCCCGGAGGAGCCGCGGACATCCGGCGCGAAGACGTCCAGTCCGCGGCCGAGCAACTCGTGATAGAGCGGGTTGAAGACGGGCCGTTCCTGTTCCTCGGGGCCGCCGTGCAGGTGTATCACGCAAGGTGTCCGCTCCCCCGCGGCGCTTCCGGGGGCCTTGTAGTACCAGCCGCTCAGGGGCAGTCCGTCGCGTGCGGCGAAACGCAAGGGGACGGGGCGTACCGGGGAGCGGCCGGGAGCAGCGGCGGCGATGTCGAGGGAGGACCAGGGTGTGCGCGACAGCGCCCCGTCGTCATGGGCCCACCACACCCCCGGACGGCGCTGCGAACCGGACAGTGCAAGCAGGAGGCGGCCCGGTCCGGCCGGAGTGACGCGGGTGACGACCTCGTGGGGAAGGGAAAGTGGTCTGGCCGGGCCGGTCCTGTCCTGGGCCTCGTGTGCCGGGAACGTTTCCATGAGGTCGATTTCGCTCGCGCCCTGCATGTTCCATACCAGTACGGCCGTATGTCCTGCATGGTCCATCGAGAGCAACTCCAGGTCGTGGCCTTCGCGTTCCGCCACCACGGAGGGGCCGTACGGCTCGCCGTCGGCGCCGAGTCCCACCGCGAAGAGCGCCGCGTACTCCCGGTCGGCATTACTGCGCAACCACAGCGTCGACCCGTCGGGGGAGAACCGGCCGACCCATGGATCTCCGTCGGCGACGGGCATCGTATACGTGGTCGCGCAGTCGGCCACACGCCAGACAACTCCCTCCCGCCGTCCGCGTGGCCCTCGGCGCAGCAGCGCGAGCGTCCCGTCGTGGCTGAGGTCGCACACGCGGAGGGATGCGGCGCAGGTTTCGCCGGCGAGCAGGACCGGGGAGGTGTGAGCGTCGGGGTCGATCAGGTACGCCGACAGGTTCCCGCCCGCCTGGGCCGTGGAGGGCGTGGTGGCCGGTTCTCCCCCGACGGGTCGACGCTGTGGTTGCGCAGTAATGCCGACCGGGAGTACGCGGCGCTCTTCGCGGTGGGACTCGGCGCCGACGGCGAGCCGTACGGCCCCTCCGTGGTGGCGGAACGCGAAGGCCACGACCTGGAGTTGCTCTCGATGGACCATGCAGGACATAC
>NZ_JBJHPC010000191.1:0-11656 GCF_045257485.1 Streptomyces sp. YS-3
CAGCACCCGCGCCACGATCGGTCCCGCCGCGTCCCCGCCGTGTCCGCCGGACTGGACGAGGGCCGCCGCGGCGAGCCCGTTGCCGTACCCGGTGAACCAGCTGTTGGACGTGCCCTGCCGGTCCACCTCGGCCGAGCCGGTCTTGGCGCCCTTGGGCCCGGGCACCCCGGCCATTGCCTTCACGGCCGTCCCGCTGCCGGTGGTAGCCGCGTGCATCATCTGCTTCAGCTGTGAGGCGACCGGGGCGGGCAGCGGCTTGGCCTGGGCCAGTTCCCGGTCGTCCAGGGACTGCGGCACGATCACCGGCTGGTGGAACCCGCCGCCGATGACGGTGGCCGAGATGGACGCCATGTCGAGCGGGCTCATCTGGACCTTCCCCTGGCCGATGTAGGAGGCGGCGGTCTCCACGCCGGAGGAGTCCGGGACGCGGCCGTCGAAGGACTTCACGCCGCCGAGCTTCCAGTTGTTCTGGCCGAGCCCGAAGTAGTCCCGGGCGGTCTGGCCGAGCGCGGTCCCGGCGACGCCCTTGTCGGTGAGGGGCCTGACCGGCTTGATGAAGGCGGTGTTGCAGGACCGCGCGAACGCGTCGGTCAGGGTGCCGTGCGCGATGGTGAAGTCATTCAGGTTGTGGAAGACATAGCCCTCCCACGGGACCGTCGCCGGGCACTCCGCCGGCTGGTCCGCCCCGCCCACGCCGTTCGCGATGATCATCGCGCCGGTGACGATCTTCATGGTGGAGCCGGGGGCCACGGACGCCTGGAGGGAGGCGGGGAAGCCGTCCTTGCGGTTGTCCGCGACGGCCCGGATCTCCCCGCTCGTCGGCTCGATCGCCACCACCGAGGACTCCGCGAAGTCCTTCACGGCCCGCTCCGCCGCCGCCTGGACGTCCGCGTCGAGCGTCGTCGTCAGCTTGCCGGGCCGGCCCTTGGCCAGGGTGAGCAGCGTCTGGTTCGGTGCGCCCTCGGCGCCGCCCTCGATCCAGGTCTCCACGCCCGGCGTGCCGTTGACCTTGTCGCCGTACTTCTGCCGCAGCGCGTCCAGGACGAACCCGAGCGAGGGGTACTTCTCCTTGGTCAGCACCCGCCCCCGGTGGTCCACGGCCTCGATCTCGGGGTTCTTGGCGGCCCCCGTCACCAGCTTCCCGCCCGGCTTCAGCTTCGGGTGGACGACGGCCGGCTGCCAGTCCACCAGCGCCTTGCCGGTGCTCACGCCCCGCACGACCGTGAGCCGCGAGCTGTAGTCGAGCGGCGCGGTCTTCCCCTCGTAGGAGACCTCCGCCTTCACCGTGTACGGAACGGTCGCCCCCGTGGCCGCCCCCGGCGTGATCGTCACCTTGCCCACGTGCGCCTCGTCGTGGAAGGCGGTGAGCACGGTCTGGGCGGCGGCGTTGTTGTTGGTCAGGGCCGAGGCCGCCGCCGCGTCCCCCTTGGCCCAGGCGTCGAAGAACGCCTGGGCGGTCTTGGTGATCTCGTCGGTGGCGGGCGGGCCGGTCCGTACCGGCGCCGCCCGCGTATGCGAGCCGGAGGACGAGCCGTCCCCCGCCACCATCTGGTAGCCGCCGTACACCACACCGGTGCCGACGACCACGAACACACCGCCGACGACGGCGGCCTTCGCTCCACTGCGCATCTCGCAGCCCCTCCCCAGGAGTCTCTTGAACGTGTTCAAGAGTTGCTTGGGAGGAACTTTACGTGACAGCAGTGACACCGGCTCCGGCCGTTACCGGACCGGGACACCGCTCAGCGGCTCACACCCATGTATCCAGCCACATCCGGTTCCGCCACGAATCCAGCGGAATCGACGTGCCCGTGTACAGCGGCCAGAAGTAGATGAAGTTCCAGACGATCAGCAGCACCAGCACGCCCGCGCCGATCGCGCCCACCGCCCGGCGGCGCTCGTCCGAGCCCGGTGGGCCGAGGATCGCGCCGATCATCATCGCCACCGCCAGACACAGGAACGGCACGAAGACGACCGCGTAGAAGAAGAAGATCGTCCGCTCCTGGTAGAGGAACCAGGGCAGATAGCCCGCCGCGACGCCGCAGACGATCGCGCCCGCCCGCCAGTCGCGGCGGAACGCCCACCGCCACAGCACGTACAGGAGCGCGAAGCACGCCGCCCACCACAGCAGCGGTGTGCCGAGCGCCAGGACCTCGCGGGCGCACTTGCCGGTGGTGGAGGAGGGGCAGCCGTCGGTGCCGGGGGAGGGGCTCTCGTAGAAGTACGAGACCGGGCGGCCCAGGACGATCCAGCTCCACGGGTTGGACTGGTAGGTGTGCTGGTCCGTGAGGTTGACGTGGAAGCTGTAGACCTCGGCCTCGTAGTGCCACAGGCTGCGCAGTGACTCCGGCATCCAGCCCATGTCGAACTGCGGCAGGCTCACCTTGCCCAGCAGCGGCAGCTTGACGTGGTCGGGGGAGAGGCCGTCGCGGCCGTGCGCCCAGTCCCGGAAGTAGCCCTTGTCGGTCATGAACCAGCCGGTCCAGGAGGCCAGATACGTCACCACCGCCACCGGGACCGTGGAGAGGAAGGCCCAGAAGGCGTCCCTGCGGAGCACCGCGCGGTAGGGCCGCACCGCGCCGGCCGTGCGGCGGGCGCCCGCGTCCCACAGGACCGCCATGACGCAGAAGAAGACCAGGACGTACAGGCCGTTCCACTTGGTGCCGCAGGCCAGCCCCAGCATCACCCCGGCCGCGATCCGCCACGGCCGCAGGCCAAGGCGCAGGCCCTCCGCCACGGCCGTGTCCGGGCGCAGGTCGCCCGCCGCGCCCTCGGGGAGCGCCGCCGCGAGCCGGGCGCGCGCCCGGTCCCGGTCGATCAGCAGACAGCCGAAGGCGGCGAGCACGAAGAACATGACCACCAGGTCGAGCAGGGCCATCCGGCTCATGACGAAGTGCAGCCCGTCCACCGCGAGCAGCGCGCCGGCCAGACAGCCCAGGAACGTCGAGCGGAACAGCCGCCGCCCGATCCGGCAGAGCATCAGCACCGAGAGCGTGCCGAGCACCGCCATCATGAAGCGCCAGCCGAACGGGGTGAAGTCGAACCACTTCTCACCGATGCCGATGAGGTACTTGCCGACCGGCGGGTGCACCACATAGCCCGGGTCGGTGGGGATCGGCACCGACGAGGGGTCCTTGATGATCGCCTTGTCGACGTCCTTGGGCCAGGCGCCCTCGTAGCCGCGGTTGATCAGCGCCCAGGCGTCCTTGGCGTAGTACGTCTCGTCGAATATCACCGAGTCCGGGCTGCCCAGCCGCCAGAACCGCAGCACCCCCGCCACCAGCGTGACCAGCAGCGGGCCGCCCCACGCCGACCAGCGCACCAGGCGCTCGGCGGTCGCCGGGGAGACTCTCAGAACCGCCCAGAGCTGACCGGACGGCCGGGTGTAGGGCGGCACCAGCCGCTCGCGCAGGCCGGTTCTCGGCCCGGCCGCGTAGCCGAAGCGGCGCAGCCGGTCCGGCCAGCCGGGCGGCGGATCTTCGGCGTCATGGCCCTCAAGGGTCTGCGGCGCAGTACTGGTCACCGCGCCATCGTAGGGAAAGGGTCTGTGCGAGTCCCGTGGCCGGGCCCGATCCGGTCCGGGCGAACGGCGCGGCCCCGGGGCTGGGAGGATGGCGGGGTGACCGGAACACTCGTACTCGCAGGCACCCCCATCGGCGACATCGCGGACGCGCCGCCGCGCCTCGCCGCCGAGCTGGAGCGGGCCGACGTCGTCGCCGCCGAGGACACCCGGCGGCTGCGCGGCCTGACCCGGGCGCTCGGCATCCACACCTCGGGGCGGGTCGTCTCCTACTTCGAGGGCAACGAGTCCGCCCGTACGCCCGAGCTCGTCGAGGCGCTGGAGGGCGGCGCGCGCGTGCTGCTCGTGACGGACGCGGGGATGCCGTCGGTCTCCGACCCCGGCTACCGGCTCGTGGCGGCGGCCGTGGAGAAGGACATCAAGGTCACGGCCGTGCCCGGACCCTCGGCGGTGCTCACCGCGCTCGCCCTGTCCGGGCTGCCCGTCGACCGGTTCTGCTTCGAGGGGTTCCTGCCGCGCAAGGCGGGCGAGCGGCTCGGCCGGCTGCGCGAGGTCGCCGGCGAGCGCCGCACCCTCGTCTACTTCGAGGCCCCGCACCGCCTCGACGACACGCTCGCCGCGATGGCCGAGGTCTTCGGCGCGGAGCGCCGCGCCGCCGTCTGCCGCGAGCTGACCAAGACGTACGAGGAGGTCAAGCGCGGCAGCCTGGGCGACCTCGCCGCCTGGGCCGCCGAGGGGGTGCGCGGCGAGATCACCGTGGTGGTGGAGGGCGCGGCCGAGACCGGACCCGCCGAGCTGGACGCCGAGGAGCTGGTGCGCAGGGTGCGGGTGCGCGAGGAGGCGGGCGAGCGGCGCAAGGAGGCGATCGCCGCCGTGGCGCTCGACGCGGGCCTGCCCAAGCGCGAGGTGTTCGACGCGGTCGTGGCGGCAAAGAACGCGGCACGACAGGCACCCGCGGACGGCAAAGGACTATCGTGAAAAGTAAAGCGCAGGCCGCGCACCGGGGCTTTTGCCTAGGAAAGGCCAAATCGGCACCAACACTCGACAGCCCCTGATGCGTTTCGGCGGCGAAAGGCGTCCCATGGATCGGGGGCGCTTTCCGCCTCCGCTCGCAAGGAGCGCTCGCAAGAGCTTGTCCAGCGGACAAGGGAGCCGGCACATGAGTGAGATCGCTGAGACCACGGCGCACGAGGCTTACGCCTTCGCGTGCATGAGGTGTGGATATGGCTGGGAGCAGGCGTACGAGATAGAGCACCACGTGGACGGCAAGGGGCAGCCGTTCGTGGTCTACAAGGCCGACGGGGAGCGGGTCCCCTCTCCTCTGTCCCAGCCCACCTGCACGAACTGCGGCGGGCACGTGGTGCGCACCCTGCGCGCCGGCCGGGTCTCCAGCGTGCAGCAGTGGCTCGCCCACCAGTCGACCCACCAGGCGCCCGCCGGGCCCGTGGGGTCCGGGGGCGACCCGGAGCCGGACACCCCGGCGGCGGCCGGGCCGGGCGCCACGCCCGCGGCCGAGCCCGACGCCGAGCACCACTGGCACCTCTCGGACCTTCTGCACCCCTTCCAGCACCACCACAAGAAGTGACGCGCCGGGGCCTTTCATAGGATCGGCCCCATGAGTGCCGCCAAGGATGCCCCGCCGCCCCTGCCCGAACCGCTCGGTGTGGCGGTGGCCGACTCGCACACCCACCTGGACATGCAGTCCACGACGGTCGAGGAGGCCCTGGCCAGGGCCGCGGCCGTCGGGGTGACCACGGTGGTCCAGGTGGGGTGCGACCTCAAGGGCTCGCGGTGGGCGGCGGAAACGGCTGCCTCCTGGGAGAACGTGTGGGCCGCGGTGGCTCTGCACCCGAACGAGGCCCCCAGGATCGTCTCGGGCGACCCCGACGGCTGGTCCCGCCAGGGGGCGCGGCAGGCCGGGGGCGACGCCGCCCTCGACGAGGCGCTCGCCGAGATCGACCGGCTCGCCGCCCTCCCGCACGTCAAGGCCGTCGGCGAGACCGGCCTCGACCACTTCCGCACCGGCGCCGACGGCATGGCCGCCCAGGAGCGGTCCTTCCGCGCGCACATCGAGATCGCCAAACGGCACGGCAAGGCGCTCGTCATCCACGATCGCGACGCGCACGCGGACGTGCTGCGCATTCTGCGGGAAGAGGGCGCCCCGGAGCGCACGGTCTTCCACTGCTATTCCGGTGACGCGGAAATGGCGGAACTCTGCGCGCGTTCCGGCTACTTCATGTCCTTCGCCGGAAACATGACGTTCAAGAACGCCCAGCCGCTGCGCGACGCGCTCGCCGTCGCCCCCCTCGAACTCGTCCTCGTGGAGACGGACGCGCCCTTCCTCACACCGGCGCCGTACCGCGGACGGCCCAATGCGCCGTATCTCATTCCTATTACGGTGCGGGCCATGGCGGCGGTCAAGGCGGTCCATGAGGACGTGCTGGCCGCGGCCGTGGCGGAGAACACCGCGCGCGCCTTCGATTACTGACGGATAACGGCCCGGGTGCCCCGGGTGGGCGAGTGCAGGGTAGCGGGGCGACGCTCCGTAGTCGAATCGCTTTGGACGGTGACGAAGGTTTCGCTAATGTCCCGCCCTCGACGGGACGAGGCCGGAACTCTGGAGCGCCGTGAGCAATTCGCAGGGCAGTCACCGTGCCGCACGCGGCGGCCGTCGCGCGGCGACGAGAACGGCCGAGCCGCGGTCCGCGCAGGACGCGCCGCCGCCCGCCGGGCCGCTCCCGTACGACGCCCAGGAGACCCTGCCCGCGGAGGTGCCCCGGCCGCGCCGGGGCGGCGGGGCGGCGCCGGAGGGCACCCGGGCCGGGGCGCGCCGGGCCCGACGCCGCCGGGGAGCGCTCTTCGGCGCCGGGCCCGACGCCCTGCGCCGGCTCATCCCGCAGGCCCTGGTGGTCGCCTTCCTCGCGGGCGGGACCACCGCGTTCCTCGTCAACGACAAGGCCGTACGGCTCACCGTCGACGGCGTCCCGCGCACCCTGCACACCTTCGCGGACGACGTCGACGAACTCCTCGCGGACCAGCACGTCGGCGTCGGGGACCACGACATCGTCGCGCCCGGCCGCCACCGGGCGCTGACGGGCGGCGACGAGGTCGTCGTCCGCTACGGCCGCCCGGTCGCCCTCACCCTCGACGGCCGGCGCCACCAGGTGTGGACCACCGCCCAGACCGTGGACGGGGCCCTGCGCCAGCTCGGGGTGCGCGCCGAGGGCGCGTATCTGTCGGCCTCGCGCTCCTCGGAGATCGGGCGCACCGGCATGGGCCTGGACGTGCGCACCGAACGCCAGGTGACCTTCCTCGCCGACGGCCGCGAGCGCACGATCCGCACCAACGCGGCGTCGGTCGCCGAGGCCGTCGAGGAGGCCGGGATCTCCCTGCGGGACCAGGACACCACCTCCGTGCCGCCGTCCGTCTTCCCCCGCGACGGGCAGACGATCACCGTCATGCGGATCACCGGCAGCCGCGAGGTCCGCGAGGAGCCGATCCCGTACCGGGTCGTCCGGACCCGGGACGACTCCCTGTTCACCGGGACCGAGGTCGTCGACCGGCCCGGCCAGCGCGGCTTCCGCAAGGTCACCTACGCGCTGCGGACCGTCGACGGGGTGCGGCAGAAGCCGCGCAAGGTGGCCGAGCACGTGGTGCGCCCGCCGGTCACCCAGACCGTCCGGGTCGGCACCAAGCCGCTGCCCACCACGGTCGAGGGCGCCGACCACCTCGACTGGCGCGCCCTCGCCCACTGCGAGTCCGGCGGGCGCCCCGGCGCGGTCGACGCGACGGGGAACTACGGCGGGCTCTACCAGTTCGACGGCCGCACCTGGCACGCGCTCGGCGGCAGCGGCCTCCCGCAGCACGCCAGCGCCGCCGAGCAGACGTTCCGGGCGAAGAAGCTCTTCGCGCAGCGGGGGGCGAGTCCGTGGCCGCACTGCGGCCGTAGGCTGTATCGGTGAGCACCACTGATCCCGACGCCCTCCTCGGCCCCGCCGACATCCGTGAACTGGCCGCAGCACTGGGCGTACGCCCCACCAAGCAGCGCGGCCAGAACTTCGTCATCGACGCCAATACGGTCCGCCGGATCGTCCGGACGGCGCAGGTGCGGCCCGACGACGTGGTGGTGGAGGTCGGCCCCGGCCTCGGCTCGCTGACCCTGGCGCTCCTGGAGGCGGCGGACCGGGTGACGGCCGTCGAGATCGACGAGGTGCTCGCCGGCGCGCTGCCCGCCACGATCGAGGCCCGGCTGCCCGCGAAGAAGGACCGTTTCGCGCTGGTCCACTCCGACGCGATGCTGGTCCGGGAGCTGCCCGGCCCCGCCCCGACCGCCCTGGTCGCGAACCTCCCGTACAACGTGGCGGTCCCCGTGCTGCTGCACATGCTGGACCGTTTCCCCACGATCGAGCGCACCCTGGTCATGGTCCAGGCGGAGGTCGCGGACCGGCTCGCGGCCAAGCCGGGCAACAAGGTCTACGGCGTGCCGTCGGTGAAGGCCAACTGGTACGCGGAGGTCAAGCGCGCCGGGTCCATCGGCCGCAACGTCTTCTGGCCCGCCCCCAACGTCGACTCCGGCCTGGTCGCGCTGGTCCGGCGCACCGAGCCGGTGCGGACCACCGCCACCAAGGCGGAGGTCTTCGCGGTGGTCGACGCGGCCTTCGCGCAGCGCCGCAAGACCCTGCGGGCCGCGCTCGCGGGCTGGGCCGGCTCGGCCGCCGCCGCCGAACAGGCGCTGGTGGCGGCCGGGATCTCGCCGCAGGCGCGCGGCGAGGCGCTGACGGTGGAGGAGTTCGCGCGGATCGCGGAGGCCAAGCCGTGACGGGACGGACGGCACCGACGGCGCCGCGGGTGACGGTCCGGGTCCCCGCCAAGGTCAACGTCCAGCTCGCGGTGGGCCCGGCCCGCCCCGACGGCTTCCACGACCTCGCCAACGTCTTCCTCGCGGTCGGCCTCTACGACGAGGTCACGGCCACGCCCGCCGACGGGCTGCGCATCACCTGCTCCGGCCCGGACGCGGACAAGGTCCCCCTGGACCGTACGAACCTGGCGGCGCGAGCGGCCGGACTGCTGGCCGCGCGGTACGGCCTGGCGCCCGACGTCCACCTCCACATCGACAAGGACATCCCCGTCGCGGGCGGCATGGCGGGCGGCAGCGCGGACGGCGCGGCGGCGCTGGTGGCGTGCGACGCGCTGTGGGGTACGGGCGCGTCCCGCGAGGAGCTGCTCGACATCTGCGCCGAGCTCGGCAGCGACGTGCCGTTCAGCCTGGTCGGCGGGGCGGCGCTGGGCACGGGCCGGGGCGAGCGGCTTTCCGTGCTGGAGGTCGGGGGCACCTTCCACTGGGTGTTCGCGGCGGCGGACGGCGGGCTGTCCACACCGGCGGTGTACCGCGAGTTCGACCGCCTCACGCCGGACGCGGCCCCGCCGGAGGCGGACGCGGTGCTGCTCGCCGCGCTGCGCGCGGGCGACCCCTTCGCGTTGGCGGGCGCGCTCTCCAACGACCTCCAGCCGGCGGCCCTGTCCCTGCGCCCGTCCCTGGCGGACACCCTCGCCGCGGGCACGAAGGCGGGTGCGCTGGCCGCGCTGGTCTCGGGTTCCGGCCCGACCACGGCGTTCCTGGCCGAGGACGCCGCGTCCGCCGGGAAGATCGCGGACGCCCTGACGGCATCCGGCACGTGCCGCTCCGCGAGGGTGGCCGTGTCCCCGGCACCCGGCGCGACGGTCGTGTCTGCCTGAGCCAGGGGCTGGGACGCGGAGTGTCTCGGGCTCAGCCACCAGGCTTTCCGGGGCGCGGGGAACTGCGCGGCCGGCCCCCACCGGCCCGCGGGTGAAGAACGACGTCTCACGGGTGCGGACCGTGCGTGGCTGGTCGCGCAGTTCCCCGCGCCCCTGAAGGCGCCGCACCACGCAAGCGAAGAGGCGACGGCGCCGCACCACGCAAGCGAGGGGGGAATCGGGGCCGGACCGCCCGGGGCAGCCGGGGACGTAACCTTGGGGACGATTCAGCCCCCCTGTTCAGGAGTGAAATGGCCGTCAATCTGGTCAATGTCGAGGCAGTCAGCAAGGTATACGGCACCCGTGCCCTGCTCGACGGCGTCTCCCTCGGCGTCTCCGAGGGGGACCGGATCGGCGTGGTCGGCCGCAACGGAGACGGCAAGACCACCCTCATCCGGATGCTCGCGCAGCTGGAGGACGCCGACACCGGCCGCGTCACCCACGTCGGCGGGCTCCGCCTCGGCGTGCTCACCCAGCACGACTCGCTGGACCCCGCGGCCACCGTCCGCCACGAGGTGATCGGCGACCTCGCCGACCACGAGTGGGCGGGCAACGCCAAGATCCGCGACGTGCTCACCGGACTCTTCGGCGGGCTCGCCCTGCCCGGCTTCGAGAGCGGCCTGGACACGGTCATCGGCCCCCTCTCCGGCGGCGAGCGCCGCCGTATCGCGCTCGCCAAGCTGCTCATCGCCGACCCGGACCTGATCATCCTGGACGAGCCCACCAACCACCTGGACGTGGAGGGCATCGCCTGGCTGGCCGCCCATCTGCGGGCCCGGCGCTCGGCGTTGGTCTGCGTCAGCCACGACCGCTGGTTCCTGGACCAGGTCTGCACCCGGATGTGGGACGTCCAGCGCGGCAGCGTCTACGAGTACGAGGGCGGCTACAGCGACTACGTGTTCGCGCGCGCCGAGCGGGAGCGGATCGCCGCGACCGAGGAGGCCAAGCGGCAGAACCTGATGCGCAAGGAGCTGGCCTGGCTGCGGCGCGGCGCCCCCGCCCGTACCTCCAAGCCGCGCTACCGCATCGAGGCCGCCAACGAGCTGATCGCGGACGTGCCGCCGCCGCGCGACACCTCCGAGCTGATGAAGTTCGCCGGCGCGCGGCTCGGCAAGACCGTCTTCGACCTGGAGGACGTGACCGTACAGGCCGGTCCCAAGGTGCTGCTCAAGCACCTGACCTGGCAGCTCGGTCCGGGCGACCGCATCGGCCTGGTCGGGGTGAACGGCGCGGGCAAGACCTCGCTGCTGCGCGCGCTGGCCGAGGCGGCCCGTACCGACGGCGAGACGCAGCCCGCCGCCGGGCGGATCAAGGTCGGCAAGACCGTGCGGCTCGCCTACCTCTCGCAGGACGTCACCGAACTCCCCGCCGAACTGCGCGTCCTGGAGGCCGTGCAGCAGATCCGGGACCGGGTCGACCTCGGCACCGGCCGGGAGATGACGGCCGGGCAGCTGTGCGAGCAGTTCGGGTTCGGCAAGGAGAAGCAGTGGACGCCCGTCGGGGACCTGTCCGGTGGTGAGCGGCGCCGGCTCCAGCTGCTGCGGCTGCTGATGGACGAGCCGAACGTCCTCTTCCTCGACGAGCCCACCAACGACCTCGACATCGAGACGCTGACCCAGCTGGAGGACCTGCTCGACGGCTGGCCGGGCTCGATGGTCGTCATCTCGCACGACCGGTTCTTCATCGAGCGCACCACCGACCGGGTGTGGGCGCTGCTCGGCGACGCGGCCCTGCGGATGCTGCCGCGCGGCATCGACGAGTACCTGGAGCGGCGCAGGCGGATGATCGAGGAGGCGGCCCCGGCCCCGGCGCCGGTCGCCGCCAAGTCCTCCGGCGCGGCCTCGTCCGCCGACTCCCGGGCCGCGAAGAAGGAACTCCAGCGCATCGAGCGGCAGCTGAACAAGATCTCCGACCGGGAGAGCAGTCTGCACGGCCAGATCGCCGACAACGCCACCGACTTCGAGAAGGTCGCCAAGCTCGACGCGGAGCTGCGCGCCCTCATCGTCGAGCGCGACGAGCTGGAGATGCGGTGGCTTGAACTGGCCGAGGAGGCCTAGAAGCTGGTGGGACGCGTGGGGCTCGTGAGGACGGGTGACGAGTCGTAAAGAGCACGTGCAAACTCCATAACAGGCGCATCACAGGCCGGTCCGCCCTTGGGAACAGGGACGGACCGGCCCCCTGTTCGAGGGGGTTCGGGTGATACAAAGAAGCCCCGCTCGACTGACGCAAACTGTGCGGGACCATGTCCGATTCCGCTCCGGAAACGCGGGGGAGTCCGTTCGGGCAGCGGTCCCCACGAAGGGGGAGACACACTGTGACCCAGCCGCCCAGCAAGCAGCCGCCGCAGGGGGGCTTCGGGGCACC
>NZ_JBJHPC010000192.1:0-11643 GCF_045257485.1 Streptomyces sp. YS-3
ACCGCTCCTGCGCGGCGAGCAGCACCCGCCGGGGGTCCTCCCGGAAGCGGCGCGAGGGGCCCCGCCGTTCGAGCTCGCCCAGGAGCGCTTCGCCGGGGCGGTTCGGCGCCAGGTCGTCGTCGGGGTGGAGGGACAGCCGGGTCAGGTCGGCGGAGGTGGGGACCGGCGGCGGACCCACCGTCATCCCGCCCGCCACGAAGGGCGCCAGCGCCGCGAGGACCGCCTCGCGGAACTCCTCCAGGAGGAGGCTGACCCGCCCGCTGTCCCTGTCGTACCAGGCGGCGTTCGTGCCGTCCGGGAGGCTGACGTACAGCCGTGCCCGTCCGTGCCGGTGCACCGGAGTCACCCGCAGTCCCGACATCCCGCATCACCCCCACGACCATGGGAACAGCACCGGCGGCGCACGGCAATATCGCGGCTCGTATAGTGCGAGCGCCACCGCGCGCGACGCGCGCCGCTTCACCTCGGGAGGGGACGTCCAATGCTCATTTGGGGCACCAGGGGATATCTGTACCAGCTCGCCATGATGACGCTCGTCTGCGGGAACTGCGGCAATCCGGCCGCCCACGGCCTGCGGAAGTACGTCACCAAGTTCACGTTCTTCTTCATCCCGCTCTTCCCGGTCTCCACCAAGTACCGCACGCAGTGCACCTTCTGCGGGCTGGAGCAGCAGATCGCCAAGGAGCAGGCCGAGCAGCTCCTCGCGATGGCCGCCGGGCCGCAGCCGAGCCACCAGCCGCAGCCGCAGCCGCAGGGCCAGATGCAGGGCCAGGCTCCGGGTGCCCCGGGTGCTCAGGGGCAGAACCCGTACCAGCAGTAGCGGCGACCCCTCCCCGGTCATGGAGAGTTGTGACAAGGACGGGAAGGCTCCGCGACACGGCCCTCCTACGGTGGTGGCCATGATCACGTCCACTCCCTCCCGCCCGCGCCCGCGCCGCACGGCCCGGCTCGTGGCCGCCGCCGCGCTCGCCCTCACCGTGGGCGGCGCTCTCGCGGCCTGCGGCTCGGGTTCGTCCGGGGCGGAGGCCAAGGCCCCCGACGTCTCCGTGCGGAACACCGCCACCACCCGGGCCCGCCAGCAGGTGGGCCCGCTGAAGGCGGCACAGCCGACCCGGGTGGTCATACCGTCCGCCGGTGTCGACGCCGGCCCGGTGCTGCGGCTGGGGCTGGACGAGAAGCAGGAGCTGGAGGTGCCGCCGGTCGACAAGGCGGAGCTGGCGGGCTGGTACACCGGCAGCGTCACCCCCGGCGAGACGGGCGCGTCCGTGATCGTCGCGCACTACGACACCGCCGAGGGGCCCGCGCTCATGCGTGACGTGCGGAAGATGCACGTCGGGGATGTGATCAAAGTCGGCAGGGCGGACCGCTCGACGGCCGTCTTCACGATCCGCGAGACCCAGCAAGTGGACAAAACAGACTTCCCTACGAATAAGGTCTATGGGAAGACCGACCGTCCGGAACTCCGCCTCATCACCTGCGGCGGCCCGATCAAGAACGGCCACCGCTCGGCCAACATCATCTTCTACGCCGACCTGGTGAAGGTGGAGTAGCCCGGAGGCGGAGCCGCTCGCGGTGCCGCCATCCGCACGACAGGAGCACCTTGACCCGCCACCGCCGCCCCCTGAGCGCAGCGCTCCCGCTGCTCGCCGCCGTTGCCGCAGCCCTGCTGCTCTCCGGCTGCGGCAACGCGGGCAGCCTGGAGGGCGCGGGCGCGACCCCGACGGCGGTCGGCCCGGTCCACCTCTGGCCCGACCTGCCCAAGCCCACGACGACGCCGCAGGACTACGGCGAGGGCCAGACGGAACGGGTGCCCGGTATCCGGGTCCCGGGCGGCGACGTCCGCGCGCTGGACCCGGTCGCGGTCGTCCAGGCGGAGGTGCGCGCCCACCCCGACCAGTACACGGGCGCCGACGGCCTCTACGAAGAAACGGTTCGTCAGCTCAACCGGTGCCGCCAGAAGCCGAAGGCCTGCCCGGTGCTGCGCGCGTACTACCGCGATCTGACCGGCGACGGCAGGGACGAGCTGATCCTCGGCATCAAGATGCCCGAGCAGCAGCTCGCGGTGCGCTGCTACATGCCCGACCGCGGCGCCCTCACCCGGATCATGTCCACCTCGGACCAGCTGATCGGCGTGGAGCTGGCCGGGCGGGACGTCATCCTGCACTCGGTCTCGGCGGGCATCCCGGGGTACGAGTACCGCACGGCCTGGTCGTGGGACGACCACCAGCGCGCGATGCTGCCCACCCGCGACGAGATCATCCGGGTCGAGCCGCAGCACTCCCTGGGCCCCCGCCCCAAGAGCCCGGGCCCGAGCCCGTCCGCCGACCGCTCCCCGCGCGCCACCGCGAGCGCCCGGTGAGGGGCCCCCGGCTGCCGGCCTGGACGGCGACGCTCACCTGGAAGGCCGCGGTCTTCATCACCGTGATGTGCTGCGCGCTCGCGGCGCTGCTCGGTGTGCTGGTCCACGTCTCGGTGACCCGGCAGACGGTCGGTCAGGCCCGCGACAAGGCGCTCGACAAGCTGGAGGAGGTCTCGCGCGCGTACGAGGCGGGCGAGCCGCTGCCGCCCGGCTCGGGCCTGGACCCCCAGGACCTGCCCGCCTCGCTGCGCACGCTCGCCCTCTCCGGCAGGCGCGGCACGGTGGTGGCGGACGACCGGGGCCGGCCCACCATGTGGGCGGCGGGCCCGGCCGACGGCCGGGCGATCGCCGCCTCGATCGACTACAGCCAGAGCGCCCGCACCATCACCGGGCTCGACCAGGCGATCCTCGGCTCCTCGATCCTCGCCATCGGCGCCACCCTGCTGGTCGGCGTCTTCGGCGTCACCCGGGTCACCCGCCGGCTGCACCAGACCGCGACGGTGGCCCGCCGGATCGGGGCCGGTGACCTCGACGCCCGGGTCGACGACCCCCGTACGAAGAACCCCTCCCGGCCCCAGGACGAGGTGGCCACGGTCGCCGGGGCGCTGGACACCATGGCCGGGACGCTCCAGAACAAGCTGCTGAGCGAGCAGCGGTTCACCGCGGACGTGGCCCACGAGCTGCGCACCCCGCTGACCGGGCTGCACGCGGCGGCCGAACTGCTGCCCGAGGGACGCCCCGCCGAGCTGGTACGGGACCGGGTGCGCGCGATGCGCTCGCTCACCGAGGACCTGCTGGAGATCTCCCGTCTGGAGGCCGGCAGCGAGCGGGTCGAACCGGACCTGGAGCAACTGGGGCCGCTGGTGGAGCGCGTGGTGCGGACCTCGGGGACGGCGACCGACCTCACCGTCGTCCGCGACACCTTCGTGGAGACCGACAAGCGCCGTCTGGAACGGGTCCTGGCCAACCTCCTGGGCAACGCCCACAAGCACGGCGCGCCGCCGGTCGAGCTGACGGTGGACGGGCCGGTGGTGACGGTGCGGGACCACGGAACCGGCTATCCGGCCTACCTCCTCGACCACGGCCCGCAGCGCTTCAGGACCGAGGGCGGCAACAAGGGGCACGGGCTCGGCCTGACCATCGCGGTCGGCCAGGCCGCGGTGCTGGGGGCGCGGCTGAGCTTCGGCAACGCCCCGGACGGCGGCGCGCTGGCCCGGCTGACCCTGCCGGAGTACGTGGACCCGGACGGCGGTCCGCAGGGCCCCGGGCGCCCGGACGGGCAGGCGGGGACGGGTGGCACGGGAGGGACGCGTACTCCGTCCGGCGGTCACCGCACCCCTGAGCGCTTTGCGGGCGGCAACGAGCGAACCTAACGTGAGCGGGGCGAGCCAAGGAGCCGCGGAGCGCGGCCCTCCCCTCCCCAGGAGGCACTGTGTCCCCACGTAACCCGCTTGCCCTGTTCGGTCTGAGCCTGGCCGCCGGGGCGGTGGCCGCCCTCGCCGCCGCCGCTCCCGCCGCCGCCGGACCAGCCGTCCCCAGCGCCTCCTACAAGGGCCGGGTGACGGCCTCGTCCGGCCTGTACCTGCGGGACAAGCCGACCCGCAGCAGCAGGGTGGTGGGGTTCGCGCCGCACGGCTCGATCGTCCACATCTTCTGCAAGACCCGCGGCAGCAGCGTCAACGGCAACGGCATCTGGTACCTGCTGGAGGACGGCACCTGGGCCTGGGCGTCGGCGTACTACATCGCCAACATCGGCTCGGTGCCCCGCTGGTGCTGAGCCGCCGGCCCCCGTCCGAGCCGTCACGCCTTCGCGGCCGTGAACTCCCCGGGAGTGGGCAGCCATCGCCGACGGGCCCCCTGGCCGTATCTCCCCGTGAGGGCCCGTCACCAGGCCGAACCCCCGGCACACTATGACATAAGGGGACAGAGGGGCCCCGGCTTGCTACGTTGCCCGACATGACCGCACCGACGGCGGCGGACGAACCCCTGCCCGCCCCGCACCTCGCCCGACGCCGGGGCGTCGAACTCTCGCTGCTGGTCTGCGCCGTCCTCACCCCGGTCTACGGATACGCCGGCGTCGGCCTCGCCAGGAACGGCGCCGTCCCGCCCGACGCGGCCCGCTACGGCGCGGGGCTCGGACTGCTGGCCCTCCTCGCCCACCTCGCGGTCCGCTGGCGGGCCCCGTACGCCGACCCGCTGCTGCTGCCCATCGCGGTGCTGCTCAACGGGCTGGGGCTGGTGCTGATCTACCGTCTGGACCTGGAGACCCCGCACAGCGGGGCCGCCTCCTCCCAGCTCGTCTGGTCGACGATCGGCGTCGGGCTCTTCACCCTGGTCGTCCTCCTCCTGCGCGACCACCGCGTCCTGACGCGCTACGCCTACCTCTCGGCCGCCTCGGCGCTGGTGCTGATGGCGGTGCCGATCCCGTTCCCGGCCGTCAACGGCGCCAAGATCTGGGTGCGGCTGGGCGGACTCTCCTTCCAGCCGGGCGAGTTCGCCAAGATCCTCTTCGCGGTCTTCTTCGCGGGGTACCTCGCCGCCAACCGGCACGCCCTCGCGTACACCGGCCGCCGCGTCTGGCATCTGCAGCTCCCCACCGGCCGGGTGCTCGGCCCGATCGTGGCGATCTGGCTGCTCAGCGTGGGCGTCCTGGTCCTGGAGCGCGATCTCGGCACCTCGCTGCTCTTCTTCGGCCTCTTCGTGATCATGCTGTACGTGGCGACCGGCCGCACCGGCTGGATCGCGGTCGGGCTGCTGCTCGCGGCCGTCGGCGCGGCGGCCGTCGGCTCCCTGGAACCGCACGTCCACAGCCGGGTGGAGGACTGGCTCCACCCCTTCGCCTCCATCGAGGCCGGCCGGGGCCCGGGCCAGCTCGCCCAGTCGCTCTTCGCCTTCGCGGCGGGCGGGATGCTCGGCACGGGTCTGGGCGCCGGGCACTCCGTCCTGATCGGCTTCGCCGCGAAGTCCGACTTCATCCTGGCGACGGCGGGCGAGGAACTGGGCCTGGCCGGGCTGTCCGCCGTGTTCCTGCTGTACGGGCTGCTCGTCGCCCGGGGCTACCGCGCCGCGCTGACCCTCAGCGACCCCTTCGGGCGGCTGCTCGCCGTGGGGCTCGCCTCGATCCTCGCCCTCCAGGTGTTCGTGATCGCGGGCGGGGTGACGGGGCTGATCCCGCTCACCGGTATGGCGATGCCGTTCCTGGCCCAGGGCGGCTCCTCGACCGTCACCAACTGGGTGATCGTGGCGCTCCTCATCCGGATCAGCGACAGCGCGCGCACCCCGCGCCCGGCCGTGGCGGCCGGTGCGCCCGCCCCCGTCCGGACGGGAAGCCGATGATCCGCTACATCCGGCGGGCCGCCGCCTGCTGTCTGGTCCTGCTGGTGGCGCTGCTGGTGAACGCGGCCCGCGTCCAGGTCTTCCAGGCCGACGCGCTCGACGCCAACCCCGCCAACCGCCGTATCGCGCTGGCCCGTTACGGCCAGCCGCGCGGTGACGTCCTGGTGGACGGCGACGCGGTCACCGGCTCCAAGGACACCCGCCAGCCGCTGCGCTACGAGCGCACGTACACCGACGGGCCGCTGTACGCGCCGGTCACCGGCTACTCCTCACAGGTGTACGGCACCACGCTGGTCGAGGCCGCCGAGGACCCGGTGCTCTCCGGCACCTCCCCGCTGCTCAGACCCCTGTGGGGCGGCCTCACCCGGAGGCGCCGGGCGGGCCACGCGGTCACCACCATCCGGGCGGCCGTCCAGCGGGCCGCCTTCCAGGGCCTCTCGGGCCGGCGGGGCGCGGTCGCGGCCCTGGATCCGGTCACCGGCCGGATCCTCGCGCTGGTCAGCAGCCCCAGTTACGACCCGGGGCGGCTGTCGGGGACCGGGCGGGCGGTCAGGAGCGCCTGGGACGCGCTGAACGCGGACCCCGACCAGCCGATGCTGAACCGGGCGATCCGGCAGACCTATCCGCCCGGCTCCGCCTTCAAGATCGTGACGGCGGCGGCGGCGCTCGACGCGGGCGCCGTCGCCGACGTGGACGCCCCGACCACCACGCCCGACCCCTATGTCCTGCCCGGCACCAGCACCAGGCTGCCCAACGAGGCCGAGGGGTGCGGCAAGGCCTCACTCGCGTACGCCGTGCTGGTCTCCTGCAACACGGTGATGGCGCATCTGGGGGTGAAGGTGGGGCTGCCGGGGATGCTGGAGGCGGTGGGGCGGTTCGGCTTCAACGACACCGGGCTGCGGATCCCTTCGGCGGTGGCCAAGTCCAACTTCGACAAGAAGATGGGCCCGGACCAGCTGGCGCTCTCCTCCATCGGCCAGTTCGACACCACGGCGACCCCGCTCCAGATGGCGATGGTCGCCGCGGCGGTGGCCAACGGCGGCGAGCTCAGACGGCCCTATCTGGTGGAGCGGACGACCACCGCGCACGGCACCACGGTCGTCTCGAACGGCCCCCGCGCCTACCGCCAGGCGATGAACCCCGCCACCGCGGTGCGGCTCCAGCAGCTGATGGTGGACGTGGTGGAGAAGGGCACCGGCACCAACGCGGCGATCCCCGGTACGAAGGTGGGCGGCAAGACCGGCACCGCGCAGAACGGCGTCGGCAACCGGGGCCACCCGTACGCCTGGTTCATCTCCTGGGCGCAGGGCCGCGACACGGGCCAGCCCGCGGTGGCGGTGGCGGTGGTCGTCGAGGACGCGGAGGCCAACCGCGCGGACATCAGCGGCGGCGGGGACGCGGCCCCGATCGCGAAGGCCGTGATGGAGGCGGCGCTCGCCGGGTGAGCGCCGCCTGCCCGAGGCGTTTTCGGGTCTCCCCGGTGGCGCGGATCAGCCCGTGGCGCCCTGGGCGATCGCCTCCTCGACCTCCGCGACCCGCGCCGTCTCCTCCCGGCCGAACCGCTCGGCGTCCAGGCGGTCGGCGATCTCCTCGTCCTCGGCCATCAGCAGGTCGAGGTTGGAGTCGCCCATGTCCAGCACGCCCATGTCCACGTACGCCTGCTGGAGGCGCTTGCCCCACAGGCCGATGTCCTTCACACAGGGGACGATGCGGCTGAAGAGCAGTTTGCGGAACAGGTGCAGGAACTCGTTCTGCTCCGAGAACTGCTCGGCCTCCGCCTTGGGGATGCCGAAGTTCTCCAGGACCTCCACCCCGCGCAGCCGGTCGCGCATCAGATAGCAGCCCTCGATGACGAACTCCTCGCGCTCGCGGAGCTCGGCCTCGCTGAGCTGCTTGTAGTAGTCGCGCAGGGCCATCCGCCCGAACGCCACGTGCCGGGCCTCGTCCTGCATCACATACGCCAGGATCTGCTTCGGCAGCGGCTTGTCGGTGGTGTCGCGGAGCATGCCGAACGCGGCGAGCGCGAGTCCTTCGATCAGGACCTGCATCCCCAGGTAGGGCATGTCCCAGCGGGAGTCGCGCAGGGTGTCGCCGAGCAGGCCCTGGAGGTTGTCGTTGACCGGGTAGAGCATCCCGATCTTCTCGTGCAGGAACCGGCCGTAGATCTCGGCGTGCCGGGCCTCGTCCATGGTCTGGGTGGCGGAGTAGAACTTGGCGTCCAGGTCCGGCGCCGACTCCACGATCCGCGCGGCGCACACCATCGCGCCCTGTTCGCCGTGGAGGAACTGGCTGAACTGCCAGGAGGCGTAGTGCCGGCGCAGGTCGGCCTTGTCCTTGGCGGTCAGCTTGGACCAGTGGCGGGTGCCGTAGAGGGTCATCGCCTCGTCGGGGGTGCCCAGCGGGTCGTACGGATCGACCTCGATGTCCCAGTCGATGCGTTTGGCGCCGTCCCACTGCTTGTCCTTGCCCTTCTGGTACAGGGCTAGGAGGCGCTCGCGGCCGTTGTCGTAGTCCCAGCTGAAGCGGGCCGCGCCCGAGGCGGGGACTTCCCAGGGGCGGTCCTGCGGGCCGTTCACATACAGGTCGTGCGTCGACACGTGCGGCTCCTTCGCGTCGGGATTTCCCTGACCGACCGTTACACGCGGGTTCATGGGCAGGCTCACACGTTGGTAGACGCCGGGTCAACAAGTCGGGCCCAAGGGATTGACGCGCTTGCTGACAGGCAGTCTCATAAGAGTTGACCGCCGGTAACCCCCTTCGAGGCCGACTCACCGAGGTGCCCCGCCCATGACGACCGTGACGACAAGCGATGCGCTCCGCGACGCGCTCGGACTGCTCCGGGACCGCGAGGAGGTCGCCGAGCGGCTCCTGGCGTCATCCGCCAAGCACTCCTTCGACCCCGACAAGGAGCTCGACTGGAGCGCGCCCTTCGAGGACGGCAAGTGGTTCTGGCCGCCGGAGCTGCTCTCCCTCTACGACACCCCGATGTGGCGCCGGATGTCCGAGGACCAGCGCATGGAGCTCTCCCGCCACGAGGCCGCCTCGCTCGGCTCGCTCGGCATCTGGTTCGAGATCATCCTGATGCAGCTCCTGGTGCGCCACATCTACGACAAGCCGGTCACCAGCAAGCACGTCCGCTACGCGCTCACCGAGATAGCCGACGAGTGCCGGCACTCGATGATGTTCGCGCGCGTGATCCAGAAGGCCGGCTCGCCCGCCTACCCGGTCCCCCGGCTCTACCACAACCTCGCGCGCGTCCTGAAGACCGTCTCCACCACCCCCGGCTCCTTCGCGGCCACCCTGCTGGGCGAGGAGATCCTCGACTGGATGCAGCGGCTGACCTTCCCGGACGAGCGGGTGCAGAGCCTGATGCGCGGGGTGACCCGGATCCACGTGGTGGAGGAGGCCCGCCATGTCCGGTACGCCCGCGAGGAGTTGCGCCGCCAGATGGTCACCGCGCCCGCCTGGGAGCGGGAGCTGACCCGGGTCAGCTGCGGCGAGGCGGCCCGTGTCTTCTCCACCTGCTTCGTCAACCCCCAGGTGTACGAGAACGTGGGCCTGGACCGCCGTGCGGCCGTCGCCCAGGTGAAGGCGAGCGGGCACCGGCGCGAGGTCATGCAGAACGGCGCCAGGCGGCTCACCGACTTCCTCGACGACATCGGAGTGCTGCGCGGGGTCGGGCGCCGGCTGTGGCAGAGCTCGGGCCTGCTGGCCTGAGCCCGGATGCCCTTCACTCCCGGCCAACCGCGCCCGAGCACCGGCTTCGAACCGGGACCCGGGGATTACGCTGCCCGTATGACCTCACCGGCCGCCACCCCCGCGTACCGCAGGCTCAGCGTCGAGGAGCGCCGCACCCAGCTCCTCGACGCCGCGCTGACGCTGTTCGCCCACCGGGCCCCGGAGGACGTCTCGCTCGACGACGTCGCCGAGGCCGCCGGGGTCTCGCGCCCGCTGGTCTACCGCTACTTCCCCGGCGGGAAGCAGCAGCTGTACGAGGCGGCGCTGCGCTCGGCCGCCGACGAGCTCGAACTCTGCTTCGCCCAGGCACAGAGCGGCCCGCTCACCCGGCGCCTGACCCGCGCGCTCGACCGCTACCTCGCCTTCGTCGACGAGCACGACGCCGGGTTCTCCGCCCTGCTCCAGGGCGGCAGCGTCGCCGAGACCTCCCGGACCACCGCGATAGTCGACGAGGTGCGCCGGGCCGCCGCCGAGCAGATCCTCCTCCACCTGGGGGTGGAGCGGCCGGGCGCACGGCTGCGGATGATGGTGCGCACCTGGATCGCGGCGGTGGAGGCCGCCTCCCTCATCTGGCTCGACGAGGAGAAGCAGCCGCCGCTGCCGGAGCTGCGCGACTGGCTGGTGGACCATCTGGTGGCCCTGCTCACCGCGACCGCCGCCACCGACCCGCAGGCCGCCGCCGTCGTCCGGGCGGCCCTGGCCCTGGAGTCGGGCGACGGCCCGGCCGGACTGCTGGCCCGCCGGGTGATCCCGGTCCTCTCCGACGCCGCCCACCTGCTCTGACGCGCGCGGCGCCGCCCGCGACGGTGTGACACTTGAGGCGTGCAGAGCGAGAACACCCTCTTCGTCGGCGGCCCCCTCGACGGGCGCGTCCTGCCCGTCCTGCTCGGCCCCACGGGCAAGCCGCCCCAGTGGTACGAGGTCCCGGTCCCGGACGCCGGCGGCGGCCCGCCGGCCGTCCACGCGTACCGGCTCGAACCCGCCGGGCACAGCAAGCGCCTCGGGCTGCCGCGCGGCTGGAAGTACACGTATGTGCCCGAGGGGCGCGAACCGCGCCGCTGGCCCTGGAGCAGGCCCCGGCCTACGGCCTAGCCCCGGCGCGTGCTCGGCGGTGTCCGTGGGGCGCGATAGGCTCGCTGGTCCACGCCGTGCCGCAGGGGGAGTTGAACCATGGAGGCGCTGACCGCCGAGGAACCGCGCGAGCTCGGTCCGTACCGGATGCGGGCCCGACTGCGCGAGACCGGCACCGCCCGGGTCTACCTCGCCCACGGGGCGGACGGGCGCGGGGTCTGCGTCACCGCCGCCCGCCCCGACCTCGCCGCGCTGCCCGCCTTCCGCACCCGCTTCCGCGCCGAGGCACGGGCCGCCGAGCGGCTCGCCGGGCCCTGGGTGCCGCCCGTCCTGGCCACCGGCCCCGAGGAGTGGCTGCCGTGGCTGGCCACCCCGTTCACTGCCGCGCTCACCCTCGCCGAGGCGGTGGCGCTCGCCGGACCGCTGCCCGAACCGGCCGTGCGCACCCTGGGCGCGGCGCTGGCCGCCACCCTGGAGCGGGCGCACGCGGTGACCGGTGAGGCCTTCCAGGGCCTGGGCCCCGACGTCGTGCTGCTCACCGCCGACGGCCCGCTGGTCACCGCCTTCGGCGTGCTCGGCGGCGCCAGCGCGGCGAGCGCCGGCGAGGGCGGCCGGCTCGGTGTCACGGTCGGCTATCTGACGCCGGAGCAGGTCGCCGGGGAGCAGCCCGGCCCGGCCGCCGACGTCTTCATGCTGGGCATGCTCCTCGCGTACGCGGCGGGGGGCGCGGGGCCGTTCGACTCCGGGCCCGCCGACGCCGCCGCCCACCGCATCGCGCACGCCGTCCCCGACCTCACCCCGGTCCCGGCCGCCCTGCGCCCGCTGCTCGGGCGCTGTCTGGCCAAGTCGCCCGGGGCGCGTCCGGCCCCGGCCGAGGTGGCCGCCGAGCTGTCCCCCGGCGGCCCCGCCCCGGCGCCCGGCGCCGGATGGCTGCCGCCGCGCCTGACGGCCGCCATCGCCGAACGGGCCGCGCAGGCCCGTGAGTTGCCCGGCGCCGTGGTGGCGGACCGGGTGCCGCGGGCCGCCGCCGCGCCGCCGCTGCCCGCGCCCGGGGCGAACGGCCACCCGGCCGCTCCCCCGCTGCCCGCCCGGCCGGCCCCGCACCCCTTGCCCGTACCGCCGGAGCGGACCCCGGCCCC